>CAJORE010000274.1 GCA_905236595.1 uncultured Selenomonadaceae bacterium
ACAACACCGTTGCGGCAGACGCGAGCCGCGCAACGCAGAACGTTTCCGACGTGAGCCGCACGACAACCGTTGCGTTTCCGCCGCCCGTAACGCCTTCGGATATTTTTGTAGCCGCAAGCGATGACCAAGCAACCGAAACCGCCGCTACTGACCACGACGCAACGATTGACAACGCCGCTTCAACCGCAACACCAAACGCCGCCGACAATACCTTTGACAGCTCCGCCGACAACACCTATCCGCCGAGGGAAACAACGCCCAATACAGGCGGCCAACCCGTTGAAGAAGCTCCGTCCCTTTCGGCGGCAACGCGGGAAGCGGTTGCCGTCCAAACGGCAAATTTGCCCCGCTTTCCCTTCAACGAACACGAACCGCTTCTGCCGCCCGAAAGCCGAGTGCCGCCGCAGAAAGAATCGGCGCTGCAAAGCGACGCAACCGCCGACGACACCGAAGACGACCGTTCTTGATGCCGTTCTTTATTCTTTATAAAGATGCTCTGTAAAACTGGCTGTATGTTGCCGCCCACCGCGCACAACGGGCAGAGCCGACGGCTCATAAAAACGAATTCCGCAACGGTTTCCCAAAACCATTCTCTTTTCACGGGTGATACCATGCTTAAATGTTCACGATGCAAAAAACAGCTCACCGATAAGGAAGCATTGACGCGCAAAAACGAGGCCGGTGAGCGCGAAATAATTTGTCCCGCTTGTTTTGAAGCGGCAACGGGCGTCGATTACAAAACCTTCGCCTACCGCCGCGAAGTTGCCAAGCAAACTTTTTTTGCCACCGTTTTTTGCCTTGGGGCGACCGTCTACGCCTTTATCGAAAAAGGGCCGCTCTACGGCGCCATCGGATTGGTGCTGACGGTGCTTATTTTCTTGTTCGCCGGCAAAGCGCGCTAATGCGGCCAAGGAGCGACCGAGGGAACCCAATATCAACCGACCGAGCCTAAGAAACGGGCAATTTGTTACACCGTTTGTCGCCGCGTATGCGGTACTTGAAAAACGAAAAAATTGTGATAGAATAGGAATGTTTTGGGCGTGGGCAAAAAATTTCCCCCGCCGTAAACGGGAGAAAATTTTTCCCCGCGTGAAGGGAGTTTTATCGTAACAATGCTTAATTTTCTGGGTTTGTCCCATGACATGGGAATAGATTTGGGGACGGCCAACACCCTCGTACACGTCAAAGGGCGCGGCATCGTTTTGCGCGAGCCGTCGGTTGTCGCCATCAAAAGCGATTCGGGGGATGTCTTGGCAGTCGGCGAAGAAGCCAAACAAATGATTGGCCGAACCCCCGGCAACATTGTCGCCATCCGTCCCATGCGCGACGGCGTCATCGCCGATTTCGACGTGACGCAAGCCATGTTAAAATACTTTATAAAGAAAGCCATGAATTCGCGTTCCTTCGTTAGGCCGCGAGTTGTCGTAGGCGTCCCCAGCGGCGTGACGGAAGTCGAAAAACGCGCCGTCATTGATGCCGCCCAACAGGCCGGCGCACGCGAAGCCTACCTCATCGAGGAACCGATGGCCGCCGCCATCGGCGCCGGCTTGCCCGTCGAAGAAGCCACGGGCAGCATGGTCGTTGACATCGGCGGCGACGAAATGGATTGGAGCATCCAGCAATACATCAAGCGTATGTATAACCTCATGATCGGCGAACGCACGGCGGAAGAAATCAAAATCAACATCGGCACGGCCATCGTCGCTCCGGATACGGATCGCAACATGGACATAAGAGGACGCGACTTGGTAAGCGGCTTACCGAAAACATTGACGGTTAGCGCCAAAGAAATCCGCGAAGCCCTCGCCGAACCGATTTTTAAGATTATTGACGCCGTGAAAAGCACTTTGGAAAAAACGCCGCCGGAATTGGCCGCCGACGTTATGGATCACGGCATTATGATGACGGGCGGCGGGGCGCTCCTAAGGAACCTCGACAAGCTTATATCCGCCGAAACGGGTATGCCCGTCTTGGTGGCCGAAGATGCTTTGTCCTGCGTCGGCGAAGGAACGGGCAAGTCCCTTGAGAATCTGAACCTCTTGAAACGCGTCGTCATGACGCCTAAGAAGCTGAAACAATAATGAGCAGGGTAAGGCGCGAACGAAACAGCGGCCAAAAGATGTGGCTGTTGCTCTTTGTGTTCGTGGGCATTTTTTGCGCTGTCTTTTTCGCGCAACGGGGGCGCTTTGAGCCAGCAATCACTTCCCAGACGGTGTCCCTTGCTTTATCGCCCTTTGAACGCTCCGTTTCGTGGGTCGGCGAACAAATACGGCAAGCCTTGAGCACCGTATATGAAATTGCCACGGTGCATCGACAGAATCAAATGCTCCGCAACGAAGTCGAACAATTGCGCGTCCTCAACTTGGAGGCCGGCGAGTATGCGGCGGAAAACGTCCGTTTGCGGGCGCTTTTGGATTACAAACAGGCGGCGACGCAATTTGACTTAAAGGCGGCGCGGGTCATCGGCAGGGACAGCGCCACATGGACCAGCATGATTACCGTCAACCGCGGACAAATCGACGGCATTATGAAGAATATGCCCGTGCTGACGGAAAAAGGCTTGGTCGGACGCGTGACGGACGTCGGCGTCGATTCGGCAAAAGTGCAGCTTATTTTGGATCCGCGCTCTTCGGTGGGCGTTTTGGTGCAACGCGCCGAATCACGCGTTGCCGGCATTGTCAAAGGCGATCTTGACAATTTTGCCACGCCGCGCATGGTGAATATGCCCAAAACAGCCGACATCAAAGAGGGCGATACCATAATAACCAGCGGCTACGGCGGCGTATTCCCCAAAGGAATCGTCGTCGGCAACGTGTCGGCAGTGAAAAACGAACCCGGCGGGCTGTTGGTTTACGGCGTTATCGAGCCGTCGGTTGATTTTCAAAAATTGGAAGATGTGGCCATCGTCACCCAATCGAGAGTTGCGCCGCCTGCGCCAATGCAACCGCCGCCGCAAACACCCGGCACGGAAACAACGGGTGCGGCGCAATGAAAAAATTCGGCTTGTGGGCGCTGTACGCCCTGTTGCTGTTCATTTTGCAAATATCCGTATTGCCATTTTTGTCCTTGCGCGGTGTTACGGGCGATTTGCTCCTGTTGCTTGCCGCCTCCTACGGTTTTTTGAAGGGGCGGCGCTTGGGCGTATTGGCGGGTTTTTTCTTGGGGTTGGCTCACGATTTGGCAACGGGGACTTTTTTCGGCATACATACTTTCGTAGACATGACGGTGGGGCTTTGTTGCGGCAAATTTTCCGATCAAGTGTTCAAGGATCAGTTTTTCCTGCCGCTCACCGCGTCGGTGTTTGCCACAGTGGTGGCGTATTTCGTGCCGCTGTCCTTCGTCATTATGATGGGGTACGAATTTGATACCGCATCTCATATGCGGAACAATTTGCCCGCCATGCTCATATTGGAATTTTTGTTGGCTTGCCCCGTACACAAATTAACCTTAAAAGCCGACTCGTACATAAAAGAACAAACGCGGTGAAACCATGATTGACGATGATGAATTTTACGGACGAATAAGGGCGCTGTCCCTTTTCGTGACTTTCGTTATCACGGTGCTTATCGTACGGGCGGGACATTTGCAGATTTACGACGGCGAACACTACGCAAAACTTGCCGACGGCAACCGCATCAGAACCATCCCCGCCATGGCACCGCGAGGCACGTTTTACGACCGCAACGGCGTCCCCCTGGTAACGAACCGCCCCGGCTTTACCGTCTGTCTGTTGCCGCTCACCGAGCCGATAAACCAAGATGTCAAAGAACGGGTCGCCAAGATTCTCCATGTCAAAGTCGAGGACATCGACAAAAAAATCGAAGCCCACGTCGGCTTTGATCCGATTCGCATAAAATCAAACGTCACCCAGGATATAGTGACCGTCCTTGAGGAACAAAAGGACGATTACCCGGGCGTTGTCATCGAGGTGCAACCGATTCGCAACTATATGCTGAAGGAAGAGGCGGCACACGCTTTCGGCTACGTCAGCGAGATAAGCGACGAAGAACTTGAGCGACGAAAAAAAGAGGGCTACAAGCAGGGCGACATCGTTGGCAAATTCGGCTTGGAGCGCGTTTACGACACTTATCTTAAAGGCGAAAGCGGCGGCGAACAGGTCGAGGTCGATGTGGCGGGCAAGCCCGTCCAGATTTTGGGCAGGAAGGAACCCACCCCCGGCAACGACTTATACCTGACCATTGACAAGAATTTGCAAGACGCCACGGAACGCGCCGTGGACGAGCAACTAAAAGCAATCGGCGCTCATGCGGCGGCAGCGGTGGTGATGAATCCCCAAACCGGCGAGGTCTTGGCGATAGTGAGCCGCCCTTCCTTTGATCCGAACCTGTTTGCGCCGGGAATTTCCGTCAAGGATTGGGAAAAAATCAACAACAATCCCTATCACCCGATGGACAACAAAGCGATTACCGGCGAATACCCGCCGGGGTCAACCTTTAAGATCGTGACGGGGACGGCGGCTTTGGCGGAAGGCAAAGTCACCCCCGAAGAAAAGATTTTGGACACGGGTACCCATTGGCTAATCCCCAAGGGGAACGCCGGCGGCGAAGTGCTGGGTTGGATAAATTTCTTGGAAGCCCTTGCCCATTCCGACAACGTGTATTTCTATGAAATGGGCAATCGCTTGGGCATTGATCGCTTGGAAAAGCACGCCCGCTTGTTCGGGCTGGGCGAAAAAACGGGCATAGATTTGCCCTACGAAAGCGAAGGGCTTGTGGCCAACCGCGCTTACAAAGAAAAAGTTTTTGAAGAAGAATGGTATTTGGCCGAGACGTTCGACGCCGCCATCGGCCAAGGTTTTAACTTGGTGACGCCCCTGCAGGCCGCCATGGTCATGGGCGAAATTGCCGCCAACGGCAAGCGTTTCAAGCCGCACATGGTAAACAAAATCGTCTCCCAAGACGGCAAAACGGTGAAAACCTTCGAGCCGGAATTATTGTCCGAGCTCACCGTGGGGCAAAACATCATCAGCCTTGTGCAACAAGGTCTGCACGAAGTAACGAAGGTCGGCACGGCGGCCGGCTCCTTTGTCGGGTTCCCCATCGACATCGCCGGCAAAACCGGCACGGCGGAAAATCCCCACGGCAAAGATCACGGTTGGTTTGTCGCCTACGGTCCCTTTGCCAATCCGACGGTGGTGGTGGCGGTGGTCGTGGAACAGGGCGGCTACGGATCGCAATCGGCGGTGCCCATCGGGCGAAAAATTTTGGAAGCGGCGTTTCATGTGCCGGTAGCCGCGCCTGCGGCCGGAAAATAAAATTTAGGTATCATAAACCATGAGCAAGGAAATTGTAAAAATAAAAGGATCGCAAAACGGCTTGCGTTTGGATTTTGCCCAAGGTGCGGACTACGACGCAATCGAGCGGGACATTCGCGGCAAACTTGAAGCGGGCGCCGCATTTTTCACTCGCGGGACGGTCATTTACATATCGCCG
>CAJORE010000275.1 GCA_905236595.1 uncultured Selenomonadaceae bacterium
AAACGCATAAAGGGGGCGCGTTTTGTCCACGACAATAAGAGCGCGTTGCCCGTAAGCTATTATTTAACGGGCAACATCGACACGTGGAACGAAACCCGCCGCTATGTACCGCCCACGGCGAGCACCTACCCCGTCCAAGTCAGCCAAGAAACGAAAAAATGGTATGACAACAAGGGCGGCGAACACAAAATGACAATCACCAACTACACGACGAAAATATCCGATTCGTTTGCCTATTATGTATACACGGCGCACGTCGGCGGCACGATGTCGCTCATTAACGCGCGGAACAATGAAGCAATCGTCAGTCAGCGTTTTGCAGATAGCGACGATAAAAACGGCGACGCCTGTCTGAGCATGATGAAAAGTTTCTGCAAAACCGTGCAGAAAACTTTGAAAGACAGGTCGCTTATAAGCTGAGGAAAAGACCCGTGAAAAAAAAGCTCGTCGATAACGCCGACGAAATGAAACACACGCACACCCATACGCAAACAAAACAAGTCTTGAACCGCATAAACAACATCGTCGGGCACATGCAAGGCATAGGCAACATGGTGGAAGAAGGGCGCGATTGCAGCGAAGTTTTGGTGCAACTGTCGGCAGTAAGCGCCTCCCTTCGCAAATTAAAAGCAATAATATTGAAAGACCACGTAGAACATTGCATAGCGCACGCCTTGGAAAACGGCGATAAAGCGACACTTGACAAATTGAACAATGCTTTGAGTGAAATGGTGGAATAAAAGGAGGTTGTGCATTAAGCACAACCTCCTTTTCATTATCAAGGTATTGTCACTTTTACCACCGTTCCGCCGCCTTCGCGGGGACGTATCGTCATTGTTCCGCCGCACATCATTTCCAATCGTTGCCGTATGTTCGTCAGAGCATTATGCTGTCTGTCATCGGCGTGTTCTGCGCCTGCGCCCGCACTTGGTCGTCCCTGACCGTCGGCTACGGGGGCAAAGCCGGGACCGTTGTCCTCGACGATGATTTCACTGCCCTTATCCGTACAGCGGGTTCGTATGACGATGCGAAGCGGTGCGTATTCCGGATCCATGCCGTGCTTGACGGCATTTTCCACAATGGGTTGCAACGTAAGCGGCGGCACACGGAACTCTTTATGCGGCGTGTCGTAATCAATCGAAAGACTGTCCTCGAATTGCACTTGCTCCACAGCAAGATAAGCGCGAGTGTGTTCCAATTCGTCGGAAAAAGGAACGGTATTCTCGCTGGCAATGGCGTTGAAGTTTTTACGCAGGTAAGCGGTGAAATCCAATGTGACCTGCTGTGCCTTTTTAGGATCTTGCGCGCAAAGGTAATATATGCTCATCATGGCATTGTAGATGAAATGCGGCCGCATTTGCAATATCATTATGCTGGCGCGTTGATTGGCAATTTCACGTTGTTGGCGCATATATTGCTCAATATGGTTATACAGGATAATGCCGAACATGGAGAGCGTTGATAAAACTTCGCCGATGAATGGGAGCAAAGGGACTAAGAAAAAAGTGTTGGCGAGCAAAGTAACCGTCAATGGGAGCAGATAAATGAGGAAGGCGGTATAATATTTTGGCGGCAAGCTGTTGCGTTGCCGAATTACGCCGTTCAGATTGAGAAGCATTAGCATAATCACGGGAGCCATCAGCAGGGGGTGCCAAGAGCCGCGGCCAACATGGTTTTCGGGCGTAACGTAGTACATGAAGGTAGTAACTTGGGCAATTCCCAACATGACGAAGAAAACGCTCCAAATAACGAGCGCGGCACGAAACATACCGTTCCTTTGCCATTTTTTTGTGATGAGCGCAAAATCGGTGCGTTCTGCGTCTGCGCTCGCATTTGACCGTCCTTGGTATTCGCAAACGTGCAGTAGGAAAGCTGTGAATATGGGCATCGGTACGGAGACGAGGAGGTATTCAAAATAAATGGCGATTTTTTCCGTCGTTGCCATATCGGAAATTTCCCACGCGAACAAAGCAACGAGAGCGGCTATCACCAACAGCAGGTTCGTTGCAAAAAGGCTCA
>CAJORE010000276.1 GCA_905236595.1 uncultured Selenomonadaceae bacterium
AACTCATTGACCTAAAAGCGCTTATGGGCGACACTTCGGATAATATCCCCGGCATTTTCGGCGTGGGACAAAAAACAGCGCTGAAACTTTTGCAGGAATACGGCACGGTTGAAAAAGTTTTGGACAACGCCGCGAATGTCAAAGGCGCGGCGCTCAAGAAAAAAATCGCCGAAGGCCGGGAGGCGGCGTTGCTGTCCAAAAAGCTTGCCACCATTGAATGTAACGTTCCCAATCTTAAATATGCGTCCGCCGATTACGGCATAAATCCCCGGCGCGATAAAATGCGGGCGTTCTGCGACGCCAACGAATTACGAAAGGTTTGGCAAAACTTTGAGCGCGCCTTTCCGGCTGTCGAAGAAGATCTTTTTGCGTCGGTGAACAAGACGGAGGAACCGCAACCGTCCGCAATGTACCAAGCGGGCAAAACTTCCGCCAATGCGGAAGAGCTTGCCGGATTCACGGCGCCCGTCGCCTTGTGGGTACATGACGATGCCGACGGCATATTGGGTTTTGCCGCTGTCGCCGATGACGCCGCCTTGCCCGTTTATGTACCTTGTTCCGCAACGGCGGTGCCGTCGCTTGGCCGTCAAATAACCGAATTGCTGAAGGGCAAGGCCGTATTTGTGTATGATGCCAAAAAGCTGTATCGGCAAGGGCTGACAAAGCAGGAGAATTTTTTTGACGTAACTTTGGCCGCTTATTTGTTGCGTACGGAGGGCGGCGAAAAATCATACGAATTGGCGGCGCTGGTCGGCGAATTTTTGGCCGAGAGCGTGCCGCAGGAGTTTGCGGCGCCGGAGGATTTTGCCTGTTATGCGGCGCAAGCTACGCTGAAACTCGGCAAAGTGCTTCGGCAAAAGCTTGAAGAAGCCGATATGTTGCGGTTGATGACGGAAATCGAAGAGCCGTTGGCGCCGATTTTGGCGCAAATGGAAGCGACGGGCGTTTACGTCGATAAGGAACATTTGCAGGAAAAGGCTCAAGCCGCCGAACAACGCATAACGCTTTTGCAAAAGCGGATATACGAAGCCGCCGGGGAAGAATTCAACATAAGCTCCCCCAAGCAGCTGTCCGGCATATTGTTTGACAAACTGAGCCTGACGCCGACGAAGAAAAACAAAAGCGGCGGTTATTCGACCAATGTCGAAGTCCTGAACGAATTGAAAAATTTGCATCCCATCGTCGGCGACATTCTCGATTATCGGTTGTGGACGAAATTAAAATCCACTTATTTGGACGGCATCGGCCAGTTGATTAACCCCGTGACGCAACGGGTGCACACCACATTCAATCAGCGGGTGACGGCGACGGGGCGCCTGAGCAGTTCGGAGCCGAATTTGCAGAATATCCCCGTGCGCACGGAGGAGGGGCGTGAGATTCGCGCCTGTTTTGAGCCGGGCGCCGGTTATGACGTAATTGTGTCCGCCGATTATTCGCAAATAGAATTGCGTGTTTTGGCGGCGATGGCCAATGACGAAAATATGCTGGCCGCCTTTAAGAACGGCGAGGACATTCACGCCCACACCGCCGCCGCCGTATTCGGCAAAGACGAAAGCGACGTTACGCCGCTTTTGCGACGTCGCGCCAAAGCAATAAATTTCGGCATCGTCTACGGTCTGTCCGATTACGGTTTGGCCAAGGATTTGGGAATAAGCCGCAAAGAGGCGGCAAGTTATATCGACGGTTATTTTGCCAAATATTCCGCCGTCAAAAAGTTTTTGGACGAAACCGTTGCCTTTGCCAAAAAGACGGGCTATGTGCAGACGCTGTTCGGCAGACGCCGCGAACTGCCGAACATAAGAAGCGCCAATTACAACGTACGCGGTATGGCGGAGCGCATGGCGATGAATACGCCGGTTCAAGGGACGGCCGCCGACATAATCAAAGCCGCCATGATTGCCGTCGCCGCCAAAGTTGCCGCCGCAAACCTAAAAAGCCGTATGCTTTTGCAAGTACACGACGAACTTGTATTTGAAGCGGTCAATGACGAAGTGGCGGTGTTGTCGGCTTTGCTTCGCGAGACAATGGAAAATGCGGTGCGGCTGTCGGTGCCGTTGGCGGTGAATATTGCCGTGGGAAAAAATTGGGCCGAGGCGAAATAGGCTTGCCGAAATTTTTTTGAAGGCACTTAAGGAAATACTGCAAAAAAGTTTCGGGCAATAAAAACTTTTTTAATGCGGCAGGATTTTGCTTTTTTTTGTAGAAACGTGACCAAAGACCTATTGCAAACCACTTGCGACGAAAGCGACGGTTGCGCCAAGTTATGTAAAAATTCTTCGTGCGTCTGCCGCGAACAAGGATGTACGCCGATTTTGCGTTTGCAAAAAAATGTACGGGGGGATTAGATTTATGGGACTTAGGCAAAAATTTTTCGTTCTTGCCGGGTTGGCCGGTCTGTTGATGACAATTATTTCGGTTGTCGGCTATTTTAGCGCCTACAGCAACTTGGAAGAAAGCGTCGAGCAACAGTTGACGGCTACGGTAGGCGCACAACGCAACAGCTTGGAAGGCTGGCTCAATGAAAAGGCCGGCGTTGCCACGGCGGCCAGCAGCTTGCTCACCGAATTGAACGGTAATGACGAACTTATCCAGAATCAGCAAATGTTATCGCTCATTAACGGTGACTCGGAAATTATGGATCTCGGCATCGGCACGGAGAAAGCTTTTTTCCAAGGTTATCATGCCGGCAATAAAACCGGTACGCTTGATCCTCGTGAACGCGCTTGGTACAAGGATGCCAAAAATGCGGGCAAGACCGTCTTGACCGATCCTTACGTCGATAAGTTCACCAACGAACTTATCGTTTCGGCTGTTTCGCCCTTTACGGCTAACGGTCAGTTCTACGGTTCTCTTTATTTGGATATTCAGCTCACGACCCTCGACACGGAAGTTTCAAAGCTTTCATACATGGGCGAGGGCAAGGGCATCATCATCAGCAAAGCCGGCGAAGTTTTGGCGACGAGCGGCGATGCCAAGAAGATGTCCAATATCCGGGATGTTGAGGGCGTCGGCCAGCATTATGACGAGATGCTCAAAAACGGTGACGGATATTTTATCTTGGATAACGTAGGCAGCATGGGCGAATCGGTCTTTGCTTATGCAACCATTCCTTCAACGGGCTGGATTGTCGGTCTGTCCGTGCCGTACGATTTTGTCTTTGCTTCCGTAAAGGGCTTGCGCGTTACTTACGCGATATTGACGATTATCGGTTTGGCACTCATGGTTGTCTTGTGCATGAAGTTCGCTTCGAGCATTACGACGCCGATTTCCGAGCTTGAAAGCCACGCCTCCGAGCTTGCCAAGGGCAATTTGCACTTAGATGACATTCCGGTAACCACTAACGACGAAATCGGCTCCATGACGACCGCTTTCAACGCCATGAGCCAAAGTCTCAAGAAACTCATTCGCCAAATGGCCACCACTTCCGAGCAGGTTGCCGCCTCCAGCGAAGAGTTGACCGCCAACGCGCAACAATCGGCGGATGCCTCCGTCCATGTTGCCGAAACGGTGGGCGATGTTTCCATGAGCGTCGATCAACAGCTCAGCGACATTGAAACGGCCAAGCAACACGTTGATGTGGTATTCAACGACATCACCCAAATGGCCGACAAAGCCAAAACCGTCACCGGCGTATCGGCCAAGACGGCGCAGGCAGCCCGGGAGGGCGCCTCGCTTATGGAAGATGCCATCGCCAAGATGGGCAATATCGAAGAGAGCGTCATGGCGTCGGCGGACGTGGTGAAGAAACTCGGCGAAAATTCGCAACAAATCGGGCAGATTGTCGAAGCAATTTCCTCGATTGCCGAACAAACCAACCTCTTGTCGCTCAATGCGGCCATTGAGGCGGCTCGTGCCGGTGAACACGGTCGCGGGTTCGCCGTCGTCGCCGAAGAGGTACGCAAACTTGCCGCCGAATCCCAAACTTCCGCCGAACAAATCAAAGAGCGTATCGCTTCTATTCAACGCGATACCACCCAAGCCGTTGAATCCATGCAAAGCGGCACCCACGAGGTGCAAGAAGGCACCAAGGCCATTCGTGAAGTCGGCGATCGCTTCAAGGACATCATGGGCATGGTAAACGGCATAAATCAGCACATGAACGAAATCAACACTTCGGTGTCGGCGGTAGCCAGCGGAGCCGAACACATTGTTGAAGCCGTTGATTCCATCGACGGTATCAGCCGCAAAACTGCCGACAATACCAAGACCATATCGTCGGCGACGGAGGAGCAATCCGCTTCAAACGAAGAAATTGCCGCCGCTTCGCAAGCTTTGGCCAACTTGGCGGGCGATATGCAGTCGGCTATCGGAAAGTTCAGGTTGTGATAGCCCCCGAATAAAATACTTTGGTTTGCCGATAACAACAACGGCTCAACGGGCATTGCCCGTTGAGCCGTTGTTATTTTATGGGAATCTCTAAAAACTATCTTTTTTGGGCTTCGCCCAAACCCACAAGGGGCTTTGCCCCTTGACCCCAGCAGGGAGCTTCGCCCCCTGCACC
>CAJORE010000277.1 GCA_905236595.1 uncultured Selenomonadaceae bacterium
CGCCGGACAAGAGAGCCGCCTCCCCGTCGGTCAGGCGCGTATTTGCAAGTCCGGCGGCTTGCAAATACGCTTCTAACTCCGCTATGCGCTCCGCTTCTAACTCCGCTATGAAATTTTCCATGAGTGTTATATTTATTTTGCCGTTTGTTACGGGGAGAAAAAAGTATTCCTGCCTGATTTTTTTCATTGAAATGGAGCTTCCCCACGAATAACGATTGTTGAGTGAAGCTCGGAGCGCGGCGATCAAAAACATGAAACAGGCTTTTGTTTCCATTTTTTTATCGCGCACATACAAAGCGATATTGTGGCTGTCATTTGAACAAAAATCCTTCTCTTGGTAAGTAAAGGTCAATGTCTTGCCGCCGATCATGATGCAATGCCCTTTTTCCAACCATTCATCGGGGCAGGATATATGCGTAAGCACGCCGTTGTTGGTTGCGGCGGCGGTAACGTACGGCGTTTCTCCGGAGCCAAATGTTATGTTTTCTTGGGCAATGCTTTTGGTATTGGTCATTTCAAATATTTCCGGCAATGTATAGCGTTGCCACTTGTACTCGCCCCACTCGATGCCGTTCAATCGTTCTTCGAGTGGGGCGCCGTTTTTCCCGGCGCATCCTCCCGCGCCAAAATATTCGTCACTTCAAAGGCCAAATAATCCCGCACGGTTTTCTTGAAGTCGGATAGATGCGGGCGGCGATCCGTGGGGACGCTTTGGTTCCAATCCTTGCCGCTGGCGGGGTCAATCGTTCCTTCAAAAAATTCTTTCTCCGAAAGATAGTGCAGTTCTTTTTTGCCGAATTTCACCAAGTTCACCACTTCGGCGTAGCGTTCTTTGGCGTTGGCCGTGTTTTTCAGGTTGGTGCGCGCCTTCTTGCGGTTCGTGCGGGTGTAGCCGTCCACCGAAAAATCAATGAAGCGCACCGGGCTTTTGGCGTCATGGGGTTCGCCAACGCGGAACACATAAATATGCGTTTGCACGTTGGATTTGCCGATAAACAGGTCAAGGGGCATTTTTATGCTTGCAAGCAACGTGTTGCGCTTTAAGATGGCGCGGTTTTCTTCCGTGGCTTTGCCGCTGCCGGCGGAGCTTTGGATTATCACCGCCGCATAGCCCTTGGTCATTTTCGCCAAGGCGGATTGCACGAAGGCCATGCCGTTGCCCTTGGCGGAGTACGGCGGGTTCAAAACAAAAACGTCGGCGGGGAACGGCACGGCTTGGCCGTCCTTATAATAGTTCCCGTCAAAATCCGTCAGCGAATCTTTGTTTAGGATATGGGAGCTGCCGTCCCCCATAAGGATCATGTTCAGCACGGCGAGCATATAAATGCTGGGGAGAATTTCAAGCCCCAAAAGCTGATTGGCGCGAATGTTGGCTTCTTTTTGCGCCAATTCCTCCGGCGATTTTATGTTGGCGCGGGCATCTTTTATCATCTCGTTCATGGCCGCCACCAAAAGCCCCGCCGACCCCGTGGCGTTGTCCCATACGAAGGAATCCTTGTCGGTGCGCGCAAGTTTTACGAGGAGTTCGGCGACATAAGGCGGCGTCAGGACGACATCGTTCAGTTTGTCCTGGGTGAAGCCGAGCCAGTTATACATTTCGTTGAACAGCTTGCCCGTGAAATCCGTGGTCAGGCCGATTTTGTAATAAATGCCCAAGTCATCGACGATTTTGGTGAATACGCGCTTTAATTGCGTTTCGCCGTTTTTGACTTGGTTGATGTTGGCGGCGGTCACCGTGTTTTTTAGCGTGCGAACGATTAAGGCTTTTTTGTCCTCCGGCAGGTTGCGTTCGTTCAAAAAGTTTTCCACCTTACGCATCAAAATATCGCCGTCGGTATTGCCTTTTTCGCCGGAGGATTTCAAGTCGCTTTTCTCTAACGGCGCAACTTTGCCGGGAACGCCCAAGGTTGCCATAATTGCCGCCACCACCAAATACACGCGGTCGTTTTCGCCCAAGCCTTTTTCGTTTTGGTAAATGTCGTTGTTTAGTTTTATTAAGCTGACGTTGATTTCTTCTTCGCGTTTGGCTTTTATGCGTTCCCGTTCCGCTTCGGTGAGGGACAAATTTTTTACTTGCGCCAAAAAATTGTCGAAGTGTTTGCCGTGCAAAAAGGAAAAGTCCGTATATTCGCCGACTTTTTGCCCCGTGCCGTAATTGTCCTTAGCCACCCAATAAACACCGATTTCGCGGCAAAGCTTCCCCGAATCGTCAAGCCACCCCGTCATGCCGACGGCGCATACGGCCGTGAAATTCGTGTAATGCAAAAGGGCGTTGGCGTAATGGACAGCGCCGTTGACGGCAAAATTTTTGATGTTGTTGCAGTTTGGTTCGTTTTTGGCGGTGCGGTTTTCGACTTGGCCGTTTTCGTCAAGCTTGACCAATTTGTCCTTGTAGCCTTTGTATTCGATAAGCACGGGATAAGCGTTCATATCGCCGCCGGTTATGATTAGTTTGGCGTCGGGACGATTGCCGCCGTTGCCGCCGCTTTTTGAGGCGTATTCGTTAAGGGCGGCGTCGATTTCGTCGTTTAGGTGTTCTTGTTCCAATTTATAATCAAGCCCGTATTGTTTGAGCCAACCGTTGCCGAGTTCGGCGACTTTCGGCTCGACGGATTGTTTGCTTTTAGGCATGGGTTCACCTCGTTATTGTTTCGCCGCCCCGCAAAAGTTTGCGGGGCGGCGAA
>CAJORE010000278.1 GCA_905236595.1 uncultured Selenomonadaceae bacterium
ACCACTACGCTTCGTCGTCATTCCTTGTCTGCCGAAAAAATCCCTCGGCAATGGCACGAACTCATTTATGCAGTGTTTCCTTATGAACCAACCGTAAGGAACTATGAAGAAAGCTGTTGTCACAAAAAGGAGCCATGATAAACATGACACGTTTCGGCATGGGATATGACGTACATAAATTGGTAAATGACCGCAAACTGATTTTGGGCGGCGTGGAAGTGCCGCACACGCTGGGACTTTTGGGTCACTCCGACGCCGATGTTTTGGTGCACGCGATTATGGATGCGTTGCTTGGTGCGGCGGCGCTTGGCGATATTGGGCAACACTTCCCCGATACGGATCCCCAATACGAGGGCGCAGACAGTCTGCAACTTTTGGCGCACG
Organism: uncultured Selenomonadaceae bacterium; assembly: GCA_905236595.1. GTDB lineage: Bacteria > Bacillota > Negativicutes > Selenomonadales > Selenomonadaceae > CAJORE01. The sequence goes on from CAJORE010000278.1 coordinate 385, forward strand.
TCGTAAAACTGTTGCGCGACAAAAATTATCGCATCGGCAACGTGGATGCGACGATTGTCGCCCAAAAACCCAAGCTCGCCCGCTACATTCCGCAGATGACCGCCAATATTGCCGAGGTGTTGGAGATACCGCGTTCCTTTGTCAATGTGAAGGCGACGACGGAAGAACGATTGGGCTTCACCGGTCGCGAGGAGGGCATCGCCGCTTACGCCGTGGCGGGAATCGAATAGCCGTTTTTAAGAACGTTTGGCCGTCGGCGGCAAAAAACGCCTTCCGTCGTCAATCGCGCCGACGGAAGGCGCAAAGCAACCGACGATAGTCAGCGTTCTTCGTCTTGGTAGGAGCGTTTCAATTCGGCTTTATGCACATACATGGCGTCGTCCGCATCTTGGAATACTGCGGCGTAATCCGTGTCTTCGCGCCACTCGGCAAGTCCCCGCGCCACGGCAAGCCTAAATTCATTGTCGCCGACGATGAAATGTTTGGCGGCTACGGCGGCATCAAATTCGCGCAACAATTCGTTGCGGTCTTGGTAGTTTTCATCTTCCAAGATGGCGGCAAATTCGTCGCCGCCGATACGGAACACCGACTTGTCGCCGAATGTTTTGCCGATAATCCCCGCCGCACAGCGGATTAGTTCGTTGCCGGCCTCGTGGCCGTAGGTGTCGTTGATTTTTTTGAGGAAGTTCACATCAAAAACGACAACGGCGTAAGGGTGCTCGGCATTGGCCACTTCGGCAATCTCAGCGCATTTGCGGGCGTAAGCGGTGGTGTTGCCAAGGTTGGTGAGCTTGTCGCGGTACACATAAATTTCCAATTTGGCGACCATCTCGCGCATACTTTTTATGAGTATGCCAAGTTCGTTTTTCGATTCGGCGGGCAGTTTGACGTTCAAATTGCCCGCCGCAATTTTTTGCGCCGCTTCCGTCAGCGAAACCAAGGGGCGAATTCCCCGCGAGGCAAGGGAAATGCTAAGGCACGAAACAAGGAGCGCCACCGTCAGCATTACGCAGACCAAATGCATGAGCAAATTGTTCCGCTCGGCGTAAACGTCCTTTAGGGGCATGGCAATGCCCAGCCAAATGCCGTTCGTTAGGTAGGTTTCCATTTCCCGGTACCGGGGATTGGGGACAAATTCCGCGCCTTGTTCGAAATTGCGGTGATAAAGCACCCGGCCGTCGCGTCCGATGAGGTAGGCGAAACCGTAGTCATAGACGCTGAGCCGACGGACTTCGTGGATAATGTACTCAAAATCAATGTCCATGCCCACCACGCCGACCAGTTTGTCCTCGGAAAACAGCGGGCTGACGTATGATATGACGTAGGTCTTAATCGTCGGGTCGATGTAGGGTTCGATCCAGCTGGCGCTGTGACGCATAACCGGTATGTAATACCAACCGACGTTTTTATAATCCGCAGGATCGTATTTGTCAAGGTCGATGGGACGACGGCGGTAAAACGACGGCGCTTCCCCTTCCCAACGATTTTTCTCGCGACCCCATGAAAAACCGCCCAACCCGCCGGCGAACGAAGGATCAAGCCGCATATAAAAAGCGATGCTGCCGTCCGTGTTGGCGGCAATGGAGTGAAAGAGATGTTCGCATTTGGCCAAATAATTTTTGCGCCATTCGGCATCGTTGACCAAACGGTCGTGGCCTTCCATTTCCGCCGCGGCCAAGTCACCTATATCGTTGACGGACACCTGGATGCCGTCGAAGGTGCGTTTTAGGCGTTCGCGGCAAATGATGCTCATTTCGGCCAGGGAATCTTCAACGTTGTCCACCGTCAGCCGATCGGTTATGACAAAGCATACCGCGCCCAAGGCGAAAGCGGACACGAAGACCGTGACAACCTCCAAGACAACGACCCCCGTCATGACGGAGTGACGGTAGCGAAGCAACATATAAAAGAGCGCCACCAACGCCACGTCCATCATGGTGATACATTCGGCGTTGAATTGCTGATAGACGGACATATCGTCCAACCCGTAAATGGTGCCGGAGGTTTCCAAAATCAAAAACAAAATCAGCAAAAAACCGTAGAACACGGCCGCAATGGGACGACTGGTATCGTCCTCTTCGCGGCGGATTATTTTTTCGTGTTTGGTGGTCGTTTTGGGCGGCGGCATGAGCGGACGCAACATATAAACGGCGAGTACC
>CAJORE010000279.1 GCA_905236595.1 uncultured Selenomonadaceae bacterium
ACCACTACGCTTCGTCGTCATTCCTTGTCTGCCGAAAAAATCCCTCGGCAATGGCACGAACTCATTTATGCAGTGTTTCCTTAAACCGCAACCCCTATAGACCAAAATTTATTGATGCACGGTTTCTGAATCGTGTCCACATGACGAACGGAGGAAAACACGTTGATAAAAAACATTGTCTTTGACATCGGACGGGTGCTTATGGGATTCGATTGGCCGGGGTACATGACTTTGCTGTTCGGGGCGGACGAAAAAAAAATCTCCGCCATAAGCGAAGTCATTTGGTCGCGGGATTGTTGGCAAGCGTTAGATTGCGGCGAGATTGACGGCGAAGAAGTCATCGCCCGCGCCGCCGCAATTTTGCCGCAATATGCGGGCGACGTCAAAAGAGCCGTTTACGACGTGAAAAAGGCCATGAGCAAACACGAGTATGCCATACCATGGATAAAAGAAATTAAGTCCATGGGCAAAAACGTATACTATCTTTCCAATTATTCGGAATACATTATGAACGCAGACCGAAGCGTGTTGGATTTTCTTCCTTACACGGACGGCGGCGTGTTTTCTTGCGAGGTCAAAACGGCAAAGCCCGACCGAGCCATATATCGCATATTGTGCGACAAGTACGGCTTAAAGCCCGAAGAATGTCTGTTTACCGACGATATGCCCGCCAACGTAAAAGCCGCCGAAGAATTTGGCATGACAGCCGTTCTCTTTGAGGATTACGCCAAGACGTATCCGATTATCATGGACATTGTGCGTAAAGGTTGACGACGGCAAATACAAAACCCCGCCCGGGATTGGTTTGAGGGCGGGGTTTTTGTTATCCGAAACGCTTTGCAAACAAAGCGGCCGCGCCGACAAGGCCGGCATCGTTGCCAAGCTCGGCAAATTTTACGGCGGTGTTTTGCCTTAGGGGCGGCGGCAAGAGCTTGTTAAGTTCCGCTATTATGTACGACCCCACAAAATCGCTGCTCTTTATCGCGCCGCCCCCAAAAACGATTGTTTGCGGGTTAAGCAGGCAGCAGACGGTCGCCGTGCCTTTGGCCAAGGCGCGAGCCATGGAGATAAGCGCCTCAAGGGTAGCCAAATCTTTGGCGTTGACCCAAGACCAAATCTGTTTTCCGTCTACGTCCTCCGGGGACAGATTTTTGGCGGCGGCAATCTTTTTGACCATCGCGCTGCCGGAGGCCAAATCCTCAAGCTTAAGATTTTCGCCGACGGGGATAAAACCGATTTCCCCGGCCGAACAAGATGCGCCGCGCATAATTTTGCCGTTGTCGATAAATGCGCCGCCCACTCCCGTGCCGACGGTTATCATAAATACGGAGGAGGAGTTTCTGCCCGCGCCGTAATAATATTCGCCTACGGCAGCGGCGTTGGCATCGTTTTCGACAACGGTGGGCAGGGAAAATTTTTGTTCGACAATCTTCTTTAAGTCCGTGCCGGAGTAGTCCGTGAAATTATCGCCGGCAAACACAACTTTGCCGGCATCGTCAACCAAACCGGCGGTGGCTATGGCTATGCCGTCCGCCGGTTCGGCAAGCAAGCGGTTGTCGATTATGTTAAATACGGCGCGTAAAACTCCGCCCGGTTTTTTTGCCTCGGAGGGAGTTTGCGTCTTGTCCGTAAGTGCGCCGTTGCTATCGACGACGGCGTGTTTTATCGACGTGCCGCCAATATCCAAAGAAATTATTCGCATAAAAATTACTCTCCAAACTAAGGAAACACTGCATAATTCGTCCGCACCCTTGCCGGGTCTTTTTCCGGCATACTGCGTCATTCCTCCTCAGTGTAGCGCCACTACGCTTCGTCGTCATTCCTTGTCTGCCGAAAAAATCCCTCGGCAATGGCACGAACTCATTTATGCAGTGTTTCCCTAAACCTCAATCGGGCATCGGCATATATTTCAAATGTTCGCGGCCACGGGTAGCCGGCTTCAAGCGTTAATCCCTCCGCGAAAAACTGTTCTCCCTCCGAAGTAAGAAAACCTTGCCGGAAGGCGGAGCTTTCCCCGTAAACAGCCGCACGTCGCCCGAGAGCCGTTTGCAACATGGCGTTTGCCAAGCGATGATTGCGTTGCAAATCAAGGTCGGCAGTGTTGGTGAATCCGTATTTTTTTAACGCGCCGTTCACGGCATCTATTGTTCCTTTTAGGTAAAAGCAGTCCTCGATGATTCGGTTGTTTACGATGCGGGCGTTTTCGGCGTATAAAATCCGAAGGTCGCTGTTTGAACAGCGTTTTTTTCGTACGGTGAAAATAACGGACTCGGCGACCGCCGCCCCGACGGAGTTGCCGGCGGTGTTCCACCCGGCGTAGGCAACGAGGGAATTTATCCGCGCATTTAACCGCAACAAAAGCGGCAGTATCGTTTCTTCTTCGCGAAAATGGACGGACAAATCAACTGCGGCGACGGGCTTGTTCTCATTCAACGAATCGGCGACGATTTTTGCGCCCCGGTAGCGGTTTTTGCTCGAATCCGCCGCATTTACCGCGAGTATAACGTCCGCATCCTTTTCGTTTTGCACGATTTGCCCGCCCGTAAAAAGGATTCGCTCGCGGACGGTTTCGGCCATGCTTATCGCCATGTAGGGCATTATGCGCTGCGGCGTTTCGTCGTCCGTGTATTTGACAAAAAATTTCACGGTTGTGTCGTCGGTTTTTGTCGCAAACCGCGCCAACATAACGCTTGCGACTTCGTCCGCGCCGTGGATGACGTGCGCCTTGTCCGTAATGTTTTGGGCGCGGATAAAGTTTTGCAGACGGTTTTTGGAAATGTTTCCTATGCCGTAAGGTTCGCCGTCGTCTTGCCCGAAAACGACTTCTTGCAATACGCCGTCTTTGGCTAGGGTCGCCAGCATTTCGTTCGTTTCGGCGTTGTCGGCAAATCGTTTTTCGTATTGCGCCGTTTTGTCGGGGGGTATGGCGGCCGTAAGACGCGCCAATTCGCTTTCGTCAACGGGCAAGCCGACCGCCTTTTTGCCGATTAACCGCGAGTATTTCACCAAATCTTGCCGTTCTTTGGCCGTTCCCATGTTGTCGGGGGGCGTAAGCCGGGGCAAAATGCCGAACGCCAAGAGGGGAACGTGGGGTGCTTTTTCGTGCAAACGCCGCAGGAAAATTTCGGTTTCGCCCAAGGCGGAGGATGGAGCGGGTTTTTCCCTTGCGCCCAAAAGACCGCCGTGCATTATTTGATCGACGGACAGGATAACGGCATCCGCATCGGAAAT
>CAJORE010000280.1 GCA_905236595.1 uncultured Selenomonadaceae bacterium
ACCACTACGCTTCGTCGTCATTCCTTGTCTGCCGAAAAAATCCCTCGGCAATGGCACGAACTCATTTATGCAGTATTTCCTTATTTCTTCACAGTTCCTAAAGGAGTATCGTCCGGCAATCATTCACCGTCAACAACGACTTGTTCCTCCAACCGCATAAGCAAGAAACAATAATCGGACAAGCGATTCAAAAACAAACGGTTCGTCTCATGCGTCAACTCCTCGTCGGTAAGCGCCAAAAAACGCCGTTCGGCACGACGAATAACCGTCCTTGCCAGATCCAAAAACGCACCGGCACGAGTGTTGCCGGGAACAATAAATTCCTTCAACGGCGGCAAATCACCCTCGATTTTATCCATCTCCTTCTCGATAAAATCAACGTGTTCCGCCCGTATTAAAGCCGGTTTATCTTTGCTGGCAAGATCGGCCATCAAAAGCGACAACAGTTTTTGCAAAGCAAAAATCTTTTCGCGCACTTCGTCCTTTTCACTAAAGGCTCGTGCGGCGGCAAGTGCCGAATTCGCCTCGTCAATGGTGCCGTAGGTTTCGACGCGGCGCGAATTCTTTTCCACGCGCTCACCGGTATAAAGACTGGTTTGCCCTTTGTCGCCGGTCTTTGTGTATACGCTCATCAAAAAATCTCCGTTGCGGCGAAGAATATGGCTATTTCCCGTGCCGCACTCGCCTTACCGTCCGAAGCGTGAACAGCGTTGCGACTGCCGTTTTCGGCGTACAACTTCCTTATCGTCCCCTCGTCAGCCTCCGCCGGATTGGTCTTGCCGTTTATTTTGCGTACTTTGGCTATGGCGTCTTCACCCTGCAATACCATGGCAATTATGGGAGCCGACGTCATAAAAGAACGCAAATCCTCGTAGTAACTGCGTCCGATATGTTCTTCGTAATGAAGCGCCGCTATTTTGTCCGTCATTTGCAACATTTTTATTGCCTTAACGGCAAGATTGTTCGCCTCGTAAATTTTTATGATTTCCCCTACCACGTTTTTGGCCATGGCATCAGGCTTAATCAAAACCAATGTACGTTCCGTCATTGTTGCAATCCCAACTCCTTAATGTAAATCTGCGCCATTTCATTGTAGTGCATGGCTGAACCATGCAAAGCTTCAATTTCGTCGTCACGCAACGAGCGAACTATTTTCGCCGGGTTCCCGTACACGAGCGAGTTACTCGGAATTCTTTTGTGTTGCGTAATCAGCGTTCCCGCACCGATTATGCAGTTATCGCCTATTTCCGAATAGCCCAAAATGTTTGATCCCATACCGATTAAACAATTATTGCCAATGCTCTTGCAATGGATAATCGTATTGTGTCCGATGGTGACAAAATCGCCAATGGCCGTCGGCACATCGCCCATAACATGAATGGTGGAATTATCTTGAACGTTCGTGAACTTGCCGATTTTGATAGGTTGCAAATCACCCCGCACCACCGTGCCAAACCAAATGCTGGCACCTTCGCCCAAAAAGACATTGCCTATTACGGAAGCCGTGGGCGCAACGAAAACACCATCACCGAATGTGGGGCTTGCCCCTTTGTAAGACGTAATAAAACCCATAGACTTTGAGCCTCCCGCCAATATGAGACACCATACGCATCAAAAATATTGAACAAATTATAACTTCATCATCGTGAAAAAGCAAATGCAATGCTTTTGTCCTTACCATGCCAAAAGCATTTCCCGCAAAATCTTCAGCGCCGTGGCCGTCGATGCCCCCGAAACATCAAGCGGCGGCGCCAATTCCGTCATATCGCAGGCTACGACATTGCCTGTGCGCATCACGCACATGATTGCCGTCATCAGCTCCTTAAACGTAACACCGCCGGCTTCCGGCGTCCCCGTGCCGCAAAACGCCGCCGGATCAAGCACGTCTAAATCAACGGTCAAATATACGGGGTATTTATTTAGGGCGGCGACTGTATCTTCCAGACCGATGAAATCAAACTTACGCAAATTCGTATGTTGTTTTGCCCAGGCAAATTCCTCGCGCTCACCGCTTCTGATACCAAATTGGAAAATGCGCCCGTCACCGAGAAAATCATGGACGCGACGAATGACCGTCGCATGGGAAAGTTTGGCTCCCAAATAGTCATCGCGAAGATCCGTATGGGCATCAAAATGAATCAGCCTAAGCGCCGGATATTTTTCGTATGTTGCCTTTATTGCGGGCAAACTCACCAAATGTTCACCGCCGATAAGAAAGGGTTTCTTTTCGGCTGACAATATGTTCTTTGCATAATCGTAAATGTCATCAAGCGCCTGTTGCGTGTCACCGAAGGTCAGCTCCAGGTCGCCGCCGTCAAACACGGCGGCATCTTCGGCCAAATCCTTGTCTTGATACGGGCTATAGGTTTCAAGCCCGTAAGATTCGCCGCGCATCGTTTTCGGCGCAAAACGCGATCCGGGTCGATAAGATGCCGTCGAATCAAAGGGAGCGCCGAATATAACAATGTTCGCCGCTGACCATTCCTTATCGCACCCTAAGAAGGTTTCGATATTTTTTTTCACGGCTCCTCTTCCTCCAACAATTCCTGAACGTACGTTGGCAAAGCAAAAGAAGCAATATGCAAATTGGGATTGTAATAGCGGGTAGTTATCCCCAGTTTTTTCCACGCCGCAAAATCCGCATCCTTTATGGGATGTTTGCCCTTGGCGGCAAATCCAAAAAGCCAATGCCCGGAAGGATAAGTCGGAATGTGCAGCTGATAAACCTTGCTTACGGGGAAAGATTCGACAATGCGCTTATGAGCGCGTTGCATGGCTTCGGCATCCTTGGCATAAAACGGCGATTCGTGTTGATTGACCATAATGCCGTCATCGGTCAACGCCTTAAAACAGTTGCCATAAAATTCTTTGGTAAAAAGCCCTTCACCCGGTCCGAACGGATCGGTGGAATCCACAATAATCAAATCGTATTCGTTGTAACAATGTCGCACAAATTTTAGTCCGTCGGCAAAATGCAGCGTCAAGCGCGGATCGCTTAATCCAACGGTGATATTCGGCAAATATTTCGTACACGCGATAACTACTTCTTCATCAATTTCCACCAAATCAATATGCTCAATGGACGGATAACGCAACAGCTCCCGCACCGTTCCGCCATCGCCGCCGCCTATAACCAAAATGCGCTTGGCGTTTAAGTTTACGCTCATCGGGACGTGGCTTATCATCTCATGATAAATAAACTCGTCCTTCTCCGTAAGCATGACGCATCCGTCCAACACCAGCATTTTCCCAAACTCGGACGAATCAAAAATATCAATGCGTTGAAAATCGCTCTTCTTGGTGAAAATTTGCTGGTCAACACGCACCGAAAAGCGAACGTTTTTCGTGTGCGCTTCGGTAAACCACAATTCCATGGTCTATTCCTCTCGCAAAACGTTGATGTTTTTTACGTTCATATCGACCGTTCCCGTCATTTGGCACCCCTTCTTTTTGGCATAGCGAATGTAATCAATGATGTCGGCGGTGATTTTTTCGCCCGGCGCCAAAACGGGAATTCCCGGCGGGTAACACATGACAAACTCTCCGGCCACACGACCGGCGGATTCTTTTATGGGCATAGTCTCCTTTTCGGCGTAAAAAGCTTCTTGCGGCGGACAAATAACCTGCGGGGCAATGTACTCCGCCTTCAACATTTTGGTGGGATCCTTGCGATAATTGCGACGAATTTCCGACAGCGCCGCCACCAAACGTTCAATATCTTTGGGCCGATCGCCGACCGAAACGTACGCCAAACAATTGGCAATGTCACCAAACTCGATCTGAATATCGTACTCGTCGCGCAAAATGTCGTAGACTTCCACGCCGGCAAGACCGGTCGGACGCGTAAACACCGCCAACTTTGTCTTGTCGAAGTCGTAAATCGAATCACCGTTGACTATTTCTTCGCCATAAGCATAATAATCGCCCAAAGTATTTATCTCATTGCGGGCATATTCGGCCATGTCGCTTACCTTGGCAAAAATCTCCTTGCCATTTAGCGCCAAATTGCGCCGCGATATATCCAAACTCACCATCAGCAAATACGATCCGCTCGTCGTTTGAGTGATGTTTATTATTTGATGCATATAGCCGGGATCCACATTTTCACCGGTCAACAAAAGCGAACTTTGCGTAAGCGAACCGCCCGATTTATGTACGCTGACCGCCGCCATATCCGCACCGACACGCATGGCGGCGACGGGCAGGTCGTCGCCGAAGTACAAGTGGGTGCCGTGCGCTTCATCGGCCAACAATAACATATTGTTATCGTGCGCCAATTTTGTTATGGCAACGAGGTTGGAACAAATACCGTAATATGTCGGATTGTTGACCAAAATAGCTTTGGCGTCGGGATTTTCGGCAATGGCTCTTTGCACTTCGGTCACTTTCATGCCCAATGATATTCCCAAACGCTCGTCCGTTTCGGGATTGACATAAACGGGGATCGCCCCCGACAAAATGAGCGCATTGATGGCACTACGGTGAACGTTGCGCGGCATTATGATTTTTTCGCCGCGCTTGGCAGCGGCAAGTACCATGGCCTGCACGGCACTCGTCGTACCGCCGACCATAAAGTATGCGTTCTTGGCGCCAAACGCTTCCGCCGCCAAAATTTCCGCATCTTTTATGACCGACACCGGATGACAAAGATTGTCAAGCATTTTCATGGAGTTTACATCCACATCCAGACACCTTGCCCCCAAAAAATCGGTCAACGCCGCATTGCCGCGCCCACGTTTATGCCCCGGAACGTCAAACGGCACGAGCCGCGCCGTTTTCATTTTTTGCAACGCTTCCATAACCGGAGCTTGATCCTGCGAAAGATATTTCATAAGTCACCTCGATAATTCGGTGAGCGGTAAACAACAAACCCGCCGATTACGCCAAAGGAGCCGCTTCATCCGTCGGATCGCGTCGGCAACATCGAAGTTATCCAATCCTTGAAACCATCGGGATTGCGCGTTTGAACCAGAACAACGCCCGGCCCTCTAAAGCGGCAAACGACGCCTTCTCCGCTCGTAAACGAAGAAAGCCAACCATTCGATGCCTTCTCGATTTTATAATCCATGTAACTCGGCCATGCCACCAAATGCCCGTTGTCGATGATTATTTCTTCGCCTTGCTCCAAGTTAATCGGATGAATGACGCCATAACTGCTGACAAAAACCGTACCGCGTCCGCTGACGTTAAGGAGAAAAAAACCTTCCCCCGAAAACAATCCCTTGAGGGGATTTTGCACCTTGGTATCGACTTCGATACCTTCCGTCGCCGCCAAAAAACCGCCTTGCTGCACGATTAAACCGTAGCTGCCATCCAAGTCAACGTCCATTATGCCGCCGGGCAACGGATGCCCTATAAGCGCCATTCCGTCACCGCGATTAGCGGCAAGCGTCTGCATAAAAAAACTTTCACCCGTCAAAAATTTGCGTGCCAAACCGCCCAAAATGCTCCCTTCGCGCCGCCCTTCCACATCAACCGTCGCACTCATGGCAATCATGGCGTCGGATTCGGCTTTTATGGACTCGCCGCGCTTAAAATGAAACTCAACAACCGGGAAGGCTTCGGGATAAAGTATTTTATAATCCATGTAAAACTCCTATAGCTTAGGGACTTCCTATTGAAAATGTTTCATAATCCGCAATACAAAATAGGTAAAACCGGCAGCTATCAACGGGCCGACCGCCAACCCGTTTAAGAAAAAAACGCCCGCCATCGTCCCTAAAAGCAATGCCGACACAACTTCCGGGCTGTTCTTCAAAAGGTCTACGCCGCTACCACCCGCCATTGCCGCCAAAACGCCGGCAATAACGGCAACTATTCCCGGCGGCGTCTTGAAGGCGTCAATCATGGTGTGTATCGTCACCGTACCCTCGGCAATGGGAACCAAAATGGCGGCCGTCAAAATAATTATACCCCAATTTAATCCATCCGTACCCAAGGTATGCAAAACCTGCGTCGCGCCCAATGCTTTTATGACGATTACAATGCCCGCCGCCCAAACCACCGTCATATTGTGACCGATAAACGCCAGTACCAGTACTGCCGCCAACGTTACATATTCGGCAATCATACCGTCTTAATTCCGCGCAATTTTATGGCTTCGGCGTGTGCTCCAAGCCCTTCGGCCTCGGCAAGTGTAACAATATCTGCCGCCGCTTCCTGCAAATAATCCTTGGTGGCCGAAATCACACTAATACGCTTCATGAAAGTTTCGACGTTCAGCACCGAATAAAACCGTGCCGTGCCGCCCGTAGGCAAAACGTGCGACGGGCCTGCCATATAATCGCCCAAAGGTTCGGGCGAATATTCCCCAACAAACACCGCCCCGGCATTTTTAACAAACGGCAACAACGCCATCGGTTCTTTAGTCAAAATCTCCATATGCTCCGGTGCGGCATAATTGGCAAATTCAAGAGCCTGTTTCATGTCATCGGCAATAATTATCATGCCGTTGCGCTCAAGCGAGGCGGCGGCAATTTCGCGTCGCGGCAAAACGGCAACCCGCTTTTCGACTTCGACGGCAACTTGTTCGGCAAGGCCGGCATCGGTCGTTATAAGAATACTGGCCGCCAAAGCATCATGCTCGGCCTGACTTAACATATCCGCCGCCACATAATCCGAATCAGCCGTCGCGTCGGCAACAATGAGAATCTCCGACGGTCCCGCCAACATATCAATGTCAACCGCGCCAAAAACTTCCTTCTTGGCCAACGTGACAAAAATGTTGCCGGGGCCGGCTATTTTATCAACGCGGGGAACGGTCGCCGTGCCGTACGCCATGGCCGCTACGGCTTGTGCGCCGCCGATTTTGTATACTTTGTCAATGCCGATAAGCTTGGCCGCTATCAAAACATAAGGATTTATCTTGCCGTTCTTGGGCGGGACGCACATAACAACTTCATCGACGCCCGCCACTTTCGCCGGCACGGCATTCATAATAACCGACGACGGATAAGCTGCCGTACCGCCGGGCACATATAAACCGACGCGGGAAAGCGGCACGAGCATTTGCCCCAGCATTGCGCCGTGTGAACGTGTCGTCCACCACGATTGGCTTTTTTGTTCCTCATGGTAGCGGCGCACGTTGTCAATAGCCTTTTTCAATGCGGCGACAACACGCGGATCACCATCCGCCTCGGCGGCGGAAAATTCTTCCTGTGTCACCGCCATGTTATCCGTCGACAGTTCAACATTATCAATCATTTTTGCATAGCGTATAAGCGCCGCATCGCCTTCCTTGCGTACATCTCCCACAATACGCCGAACAATCTCGGCGGCACTCAAATCCGCGCCGAAAATCCGGCTATTTGCCTGCCGCACAAAATCCGGCAGTTCAATTTCGTCAAAAGCCGGTTTCCGCAACAATTTTTTGACCTCTGCCGCACTACTGTCTTTTGCCGCAACAATTCTCATTTTACTTGTTCCTCCAAGATTTGCCGCAAATTTTCGGTCAAAACGCTTATGCGATCAAATTTCAGCTTAAAGCTGACGCGATTGACAACAAGACGCGCCGTCGAATCCATAATACGCACGATTTCCGTCAGATTATTTTCCTTCAATGTCGTGCCGGTCTCCACGATGTCCACGATTGATTCCGACAAACCCACGATAGGCCCAAGCTCGATTGACCCGTTTAGTTTGATATATTCCATTTGCATACCGCGCCGATTAAAAAATTCTTCGGCAATATGCGGGAATTTGGTTGCTACCCGAGTATGCGCCCAGTCCGTCAAATTTTGTCGCTGCTTGTCGGCGGGAACAGCCATCATCAAATGACACCTGCCAAAACCCAAATCAAGCATCTCGTAAAGGTTCCTGCCCGTTTCCGTCAAAACATCCTTGCCGATAATGCCGATGTCAGCCGCGCCGTATTCGACGTAAGTCGGCACGTCAGCCGTTTTGGCGACGATGAAATTCAGTTTTTTTTCTTCGTTTGTGATAACCAATTTGCGGGATTTCTCCGTCAACCCTTCGGCATCACATCCCGCTTTCGCCAAAAGTTCGGCGGCAGGCTTAAATAATTTGCCCTTAGGCAGGGCAACCGTCAAATATTCCATGAATACTCCCTTTTCAGTTGTTGATACGGGCATCCCAATAACAGAAGATAATTTCCTCGCGCATAAACCGCAACGTGTGTTATAGTAAACACATTAAAATTCGGTGTTTTTGTTTTCCCATACCCATAACAAGGCGGTGTACTTTTGTGTTTTTGACAATCGCTCACATTTTTTTCTACGCGCTTATCCAAACGGCGGCTTTCGCCATGATAATCCTCAGTATGCGACGCCTAAACAGCACGCACAGACCGTTGCAAAAAATAGCCGCCGCAAATCCCGTTGCCGTTTATTTTTTCATACTCACGGTAAACGCCGCCGGAACCATGACCTTCGGCGAACTTGCTTGGCAAACAAAAAGCCGCCCCATCGCCGCCGGTCTGTTCCTTTTGTTTGGGGCGGTGTTCGTAACCGTTCACTTGTTTCTGGCGGCAAAAAAATTGCGACGATAACCATGCAAAGACAAAACAAACTCGTTCCTACAGCCGGACTGCATTCTTTTTTATCTCCGTTGCCAAACCGCACACCACAAAGTAAACTTCGTCAGCCGCTTCGGCGATAAATTGATTAGCCACGCCGGCCAAATCGCGATATTCACGGGCAAGACGGTTAACCGGAACAATGCCGTCGCCGACCTCATTGGTTACAACGAGCATCGTGCCGGGAAATTGTCGGCTCGCCGCCAACAGTTTTGACAGCGATTCCCGCACGACACGGTAATTAACAGCCGAGTCTTCAACCGACGACAATTTGGCAAAAATATTGCTCACATACAACGTCAAACAATCAAACAGAATAAAATCAAAGCCGGCGGCGGCGGCTTCGCCGACAGCATTTTCCGCGGCATAAGGCGCCTCGATTGTTTGCCAAGCGGCCGGTCGGCGCTCTTTATGTAACTTGACGCGAAAATTCATCTCATCGTCATAAATCTCGGCGGTAGCCACATACGCAACTTTTTTGCCGTAACGCAACGCATACTTTTCGGCAAAACGACTTTTGCCGCTGCGTGCGCCGCCCGTCACCAAAACTAACTTACCCATTGTTGTCGCTCACGAAATTGTTCGCATTTGCCGATAAAATATTCCGCCGCTTCCGGACAACCGGCAAAATGTATATGCAAATACGACGCCAAAATGTTTTTGTCGGCGTAACCGCCCACATAAGCAGTTCCGTTCGTAATCTTCGTAAAATCAAACGCCGTCGTGCCTTCCTCTGCCGACGGTGCGACGGAAAAATGGAATTCATGCCCCGAAAGAGTTGCCCCTTTGGGTCCCAATATCGTCTCACGACGCATAATCCCTTTTACATAACCGACGGTACGCAACTTTTTTTCCATGGTTACCGTGCCGCTTATAACGCCGCTCATCGGATATGTTTTGCCGACAAGGTCAACAATCTCGTCGAACAAATACATATAACCGCCACATTCGGCGTATATGGGCATACCGGAGGCGGCGGCCTCTTTTATCGCGTTGCGCATGGCATCGTTTGCCGAAAGTTCGGCGGCAAACATTTCCGGGAAACCGCCCCCTAAAATCATCCCGTCCGCCTCCGGCAAAACTTTGTCCTTAAGCGGGCTGAACGGGATTAGCGTAACGCCGAATTTTGCCGACAATACCGCCAAGCTTTCGGGATAATAAAAATTAAACGCCTCATCCTGCGCGACGGCAACAGTAACATTTCCGTAATCGCGCGACACCGCCGTCGCTTTTTCTTCCCATTGCATCAGACTTGCCGCCTCGGCAACGGCAACAAGCATATCTACATCCACCGCCCGTTCGACGGCGTCTTTGATATTTTTAACAACTTCGGCGGCAACTGCATTTTCGCCTTCGGGAACAAGCCCCAAATGACGCTCCGGCAAAAGCAAATTGTCATCGCGGTGCAGTGCACCGAACACGGGAATGGCGAGAGAATTCATAGCCTCCCTGACCATTGCTTCATGCGTTGCCGAACCCAACCGATTCAAAATTACACCGGCGACATTTATGGACGGATCGTATTGCTTAAATCCCAATGCCAACGCTGCCGCCGAAGCGCCCATCGCCTTGGCATCGATAACGAGAACCACGGGCGCATCAAGCAATTTGGCTATCTGCGCCGTCGAACTGATTTGCGCCTTGCCGCCGTCATACAAGCCCATAACGCCTTCAATAACGGCAATATCGGCATCCTTGGCATTGTTGACAAAAATACTCTTCAGCACCCCGGGCGGAACGAGGTAACTGTCCAAGTTATGTGCGGCGCTGTTTGCGGCAAGCTTATGCCAACCGGGATCTATATAGTCCGGGCCGACCTTAAACGAACAAACTTTTTTGCCGCCCGAAACCAACGCCGCCAAAAGACCGACCGTCACCGTGGTTTTCCCGGAACCGCTCATAGGCGCGGCAATCACCAAACGCGGAATGTTACATTGCATTGTGATACCAAATCACTCCAGTTGATACAGCACGGCATTTATTGCTGCCGCCGCGATGGGGCTACCGCCCTTTGTGCCGCTGACGGTAATATAAGGGACTTTGCCGTTCTCCGACAAAGCCTTTTTGGCTTCCGCCGCACCGACAAAACCGACGGGAATTCCCACAATCGCCGCCGGCATAATTTTTTCTTCATCAATAAGTCGTAAAACTTCAAACAACGCCGTCGGCGCATTGCCAACAGCGACAATACCGCCGGAAAGCTCCGCCCCGAACGTACGCATCGCCGCCATGGCACGAGTAATCCCCGTCTCCCTGGCGCATTGTTTTACCCGTTCATCGGCAATCAAACATTTTACGGCACCGCCATATACGGCAAGTTTTTGTTTATTGATACCCGTCCGAACCATCTCGACGTCGGTAAAAATATTTGCTCCCGCCCTCAACGCCGTCTTTATCGCCGCTATCGCCTCGGGATGAATGTCAATCAACGGCGCATACTCCACATCACCCGCCGCATGAATTATCCGCGAATAAACCTTCGTTTCTTCCGCCGACAAATTATACTCGGCAACATAGGGCGCAATTATTGCCATGCTTTTTTTTTCAATCTCGGTAGGCTCTTTGATAAAATTCATCATAATTATTCGTCAGAATCCCCAAGCCGTACTTTTTTTATTTTTTCAATCTTGGGGCGCACTCCCTTTTCAATACATTCGGCGGTAATCGTAACGCGCCGCGGCTCATCGGACTGCGGTATGTCAAACATAATATCCAACATCGTATCCTCGATAATGCCCTTTAAGCTCCTTGCTCCGGTTTTGCGTTCTATAGCCTGCTTCGCTACGGCACGCAATGCGGCATCCTCGAAAACAAGCTCCACATTGTCCATTTGCAACAGCTTTTTGTACTGTTTGATCGGTGCATTTTTCGGCTCGGTCAATATCCGCAACAGCGCCTCTTCATCCAAATCGTGCAATGTGCAAATAACCGGCAAACGACCGATAATTTCCGGAATAATTCCGTATTCCATCAAATCTTCGGGGCGCACCTTGTGAATTATCTCGTTAAATTTGTCGCGATCAAGCTTGCCTTGCGCCTCCGCCCCAAAACCAATACTGACGTCATCCTCGTGAAGGCGCTTGTTTATGATTTTGTCTATGCCGACAAAAGCACCGCCAACGATGAAAAGAATATGCTTGGTGTCAACTTTTATCGTCGGTGCTTCGGGATGCTTACGTTGGCCGCGCGCCGTGAATTCGACAACACTGCCTTCAAGCATCTTCAAAAGCGATTGTTGCACGCCTTCGTGCCCCGGATCGGCGGTAATGGAATTGTTCGCCCCGCTCTTTCGAGCAATCTTATCAAACTCGTCAAGATAAATTATGCCGTGTTCGGCCTTGGCAATATCCTGGTCGGCGGCGTAATACAAATTTCTGACCGCAACTTCGACATCCGATCCGACAAAACCGGCTTCTGTAAGACTCGAGGCATCGGTCACGGCGAACGGTATGCCCAAAAGACGCGACAAATGCGACAAAAGCGCCGTCTTTCCGCATCCCGAAGGGCCGATCATTATGACATTGGACTTTTCTATCTCTTCGCCGTCGCTATGTTCCGCGTCATATTTCATTCGCTTGTAGTGATTGTAGACGGCAACGGAGATAATCTTTTTCGCTCGTTCCTGTTCGATGATATAGCCATCCAAGTACTGCTTGATGATGTGCGGCTTATTCTTTTTCAGCAATTCCTGAAGACTGTCGTCAAAATCCAACCGCTTTACGTCGGCAACGCTTATATCATGCGTTTCGACCAAATGATAAACCTCTTTGATACAATGTTTGCAGATACCGATGCCGATACCCGCATCATACACCGGCATATCAAATTGGTCGCGGATGGTTATAATCTTTCCACATAACGAACACCGCTGTTGAGGATAATTTTTTTCTTTCCTTGCCATAATATAAGTTTTGCCCCCAAATTGCTTGTTGAATTCTGTTTATAAGTGCGCACAACGCTGTCGCTAATTTACCGCTGATTCTGCCCGTTCGCCGCTACCGGGAAATGCAAATCGGTATCGCCGACCACGCTTGCCATAAACTCGCTCTGCGCCGGGAAATAAATCTCATGACGCGCCCGATCTTTCACGACGCATTTTAGCGCCACATATTCACCGCCGTCGGTGATAAATTCATTTATTTCGATCGCCAAATAACGATGCCCGTCAGCCATGGATTTTCCCTGCTGCCTAACCACCGTGCCGTTAAGTTCCGTGCCTTCTTTGGCTACCACAACACCGTTCACGATAAAATCTTCGGGCAAAACGAACGTCACGCGATCGCCTTTTTTCAGCTTTGCGGCATCAATTGGCGAATCGTTCACCACGACGAAACGCGTGCCGCTCGGAATATACGCATTGCCTTCGGCCACCGTTTGCCCGCGCAATAACTGCCAAACAGGACGCGTTACCTTAAAGTCGGCGTTCCTGACGTAGTGTCCGCTCCAATTATCCGACCTGTTGACGACGACGGCGGCACTTGCCACACTCATTGACATCGCGGCGGCGACAAAAGCCGATAAAATTTTGCCAATACCATTCTTCATAAATTTCCCACCCGTTTCTCTGAAATTTTTTGCGATTATAGCATACCGCTTGCTCCTTACGCAAGGGGTATGCTATATTAGAACCAACACCGTCGGTCAATTTTTTTGGACAATAACCCATGATACGACAAGGAGGATTCATTTTTGAACGACGAATTACAAAAAGAAATCGCCAAGCGGCGCACTTTTGCCATCATATCGCACCCCGACGCCGGGAAGACAACCCTGACGGAGAAACTGTTGCTCTACGGCGGAGCAATTCACTTGGCCGGCTCGATTAAATCACGCAAAACAGCACGACACGCCGTATCGGATTGGATGGAAATAGAAAAGCAACGCGGCATTTCGGTTACAAGCAGCGTACTGCAATTTGATTATGCCGATTGCCGCATAAATATCTTGGACACACCCGGCCACCAAGATTTTTCGGAGGACACTTACCGCACGTTAATGGCTACCGACAGCGCGGTAATGATTTTAGACGCCGCCAAAGGCGTCGAAGCGCAAACAAAAAAATTGTTCCACATTTGCAAAGAGCGCGGCATACCGATTTTCACGTTCATAAACAAACTCGACCGCTACGGCAAAGCGCCCCTCGATTTAATGGACGAACTCGAAAACGTGTTGGGCATCCGTGCCTATCCGATGAACTGGCCTATTGGCACGGACGGCAACTACAAGGGCGTTTGGAACCGAAAAAACAACCGCGCCGAACTGTTCGCCGCCGATTCTTCACACGGGCAAACAACCCGCGAATCGACGATATTTGCCCTTGACGACAAAAATTTCATTGCCGCCGTCGGCGAAACTGACTATCAAAATTTGCAAGACGACATTTCCCTGTTGACCGAAGCCGGAGAACCGTTCGACCGAGCCAAAATCGACGCCGGCGAGCTTACGCCGTTGTTCTTCGGTTCGGCGATGACGAATTTCGGCGTGCAAAACTTCCTTGAGGAATTTCTTCGCTTGGCACCGCCGCCCGCCGCACACAATTCGTCAAAAGGCATAATCGAACCGAACACCGAAAATTTTTCCGCATTCGTCTTCAAAATCCAAGCCAACATGAACCCCGCTCACCGAGACAGACTTGCTTTTATCCGCATTTGTTCCGGCAAATTCACTCGCGGCATGAGCGTCCGCCACGAACGAAGCGGCAAAACGGTTAAGCTTGCCGAACCGCAACAATTTTTGGCGCAAAATCGGCAAATCGTTGAAGAAGCATACCCCGGCGACATTGTCGGTCTGTTTGACCCCGGCATTTTCGGCATCGGCGACACGTTGACAAGTGAAAACGATAAGTTCACCTTTGCCGACTTCCCCGTGTTCCCGCCGGAAAAATTTGCCCGTATTCGCGCCAAAGACACCATGAAACACAAGCAATTCATAAAAGGCGTAACCGAACTTACGCAAGAGGGTGCCATACAGCTTTTCACGCAGGCGGGCGGCGGAACGGATAATTTCATCGTCGGTGCCGTGGGTGAATTGCAGTTTGAAGTGCTCGAATATCGTCTGAAAAACGAGTACGGCACGCAGATTTTAATGAACCGCTTGCCCTACGAAACGGCACGCTGGCTATATTTGCCGGAGGGCAACGCCCCCATAACACCCGCCACGCTAAAAGGCGCCGACCGCGGTATGTTTGTCCTCGATCGCCATGAACGCCCGGTTCTGCTTGTCGATAACGAATGGGCGTTAGGCTGGATCCGCGAAAATAATCCGGAGTTAATATTGAAAGAAACGCCGCAGTAGTAGTAAACTGCAAACATTTTTTGTGTTGTGTTTGGCTTCCTCACCGTTCTGACGGGAAAGCCAAACACAAGTTATAAAGGAAACGCTGCATAAATGAGTTCGTGCCATTGCCGAGGAATTTTTTCGGCAGACAAGGAATGACGACGAAGCGTAGTGGTGCTAC
>CAJORE010000281.1 GCA_905236595.1 uncultured Selenomonadaceae bacterium
ACCACTACGCTTCGTCGTCATTCCTTGTCTGCCGAAAAAATCCCTCGGCAATGGCACGAACTCATTTATGCAGCGTTTCCTTAACCGCGACAATTTTACGCTTATCCTTTACGCTTCTTTGGCTTCTTCGGTGACGCTGTTCAAGTCCTCCATGAGGGCGTCCAAATCAAGCCCGTGTACCATGGCGGCCTGCTCGATGTTTTCAAAATGAGCGGCGGCGCAACCTATGCAACCCATGCCGGAATTCATGAAAATCTCAATGGTGGCGGGGTACTGGTTGATGACTTCCATTATGCCCATGTCTTTCGTAATAGCCATAACAAGATTCCTCCCAAAAACTTGCCGGACAAAACTGCCCGCCAAGGAATAAAACCTGCGTGATTGTAACGCAGGAAAATCAAAAAGTCAACCTCCGACTTACTGCCCTTCGGTCATTGCGCGGAAAGCTTGGCCGCACACAAGGCGTACAAGTCCGCCGCCAACACGTCAAGCGCCAGCATCTGCGCCGCCGTGTCGCCGGGGCGGGCGGTGCGCAAAAATTTATGCGGCCGCTGGATAATCGGCAACGGGCAAGCTGTTTTCAGCCGTCGCAAAATTCCTTGCCCACATTCGTTAAAGGCCAACGGGTAAACATATTGTGCGCCTGCGGCATCAAATTTTGCCGCCGCCGCTTTGGTGAACCTCAGCAAAATATGCAACAGCGTTCGCCGGATACGGCTCTTGGGGTAACGTTTGCCGGATACGGCGTCAACTATTCCCGCCGCGTCGGCAAAAGCGCCGCGCAAAAATTTATGTTCCAACCCTTCGTTTATGCCGAAAATTTCCCGCAATTCTTCGGGCGTCGCGGTGCGGAATTTATACAAAAGCACCCGCCTTACCCGTTCAACGTCGGCAAAACCGTCGGCGGCTTGCTTCTTTAACGCGGCCAACGTATCGGGCGGCAAGACGGCGGCCATATCCGAAAAAGCGCCGCGTTTGGCCGCTTCTCTGATCGCCGCGCCGCCGGCAACGTATGCCGCCGGATTGACGGTGTCATCGTTGTGCGCCGCCCCCTTGCGTTGAAGCAACAACGGCGTTATGTGCGGAAAATTTTTAAGGACGCGCAAATATTCGATTGCCAAAATATTGTTCGGCTCATGCAAAATATTTTCGTCCGCGCCGCAAATTTCCTTCAGCGCCGCCGTAAGCGCCACGGCATAGGAAGCGCCGCCCTTTATCTTGCGCCGCACTTCGTCCTGCACGGCGGCGTCGTCAATGGCGGCGGCAATTCGCCGCAACAGGGGCAACTCGGCGCACTCCGCCCCGAAGGCCACCGAATCGACGCCCAACGCCGCCAATAGTTTTATGCCGCCCCGCGCAAAATCCTGCGCACTTCTGAGCGCAAAAGCCACCGGCAGCTCCACCGCCAAATCAACACCGTTATCGACAGCCAAGGCGGCACGGAGCCGTTTGTCCAAAATGGCCGCTTCGCCCCGTTGCGTAAAATTGCCGCTCATTACGGCAACAACGGCTCCCACGCCAAACTCGCGGCGCAAGCGGTCAATCTGCCCGGCGTGTCCGTTGTGAAAAGGATTGTATTCGGCGACGATGCCGCAAAGATCAGCCAACAATATCCCCGTCCGTAAAATCGTGATCGGCTACATCGGCCAAAAGGCGCGTCACGGCCACATAACCATGTTCCGTGGCATATACGTCCGTTCCTTCGCCTTTTTGCGAATCGACGATTTCCCCTTGCACCGACAGCCACTTGCGGCCGGTATTGTTGGTATGAAAAACGTAAGCGTTTTTGTAATCGCGCCGGGCTAGTCGCGCCGCCTTAAATTGCGGTTTGCCGTCTTTATACGCCTTGGGGAAATTGATATTTAAGAGCGCGGGCTTGCCGCCTTTTTGCAGTTGTTTGGTTATGAAGGCGACGGCTTCTTGCGCCGCATCCTCCGTCGGTATCAAAGACGCGATGTCTATGGAGACGGCAAAGGCGGGCTTGTCGTGCAAAAAGCCTTCCAACGCCGCGCCCACCGTGCCGGAATAAACCACGTCCGTCGCTAAATTGGCGCCTTTGTTTATACCGCTCACAACAACATCAATCGGTTCGTCGCTCAAAAATTCCAAAAAGGATTTCACGCAATCGGCGGGAGTGCCGTCCACAAAATAGGCTTTTTTTGCGCCTAAGGCAACAAAGTCTTCGCGTTCGGCAAATTCTATGGGACGATGCACCGTCATGGCATGAGCCATTCCGCTTTGTTCCTGTTTGGGCGCGGCCACGAAAACTTCATCGCCGTTTTTGACGAAGGCTTCAACCAAAGCTTTAAGCCACGGCGAATCAATGCCGTCGTCGTTGGAAATTAAAATTTTCACTTTGCAAACTCCGTAAGGGAACCTCTAAAAACTATCTTTTTGGGGCTTCGCCCAAACCCACAAGGGGCTTTGCCCCTTGACCCCGGCAGGGAGCTTCGCCCCCTGCACCCCGAATGTTTTTAGTTTTCGAGATGCCCATAAAGAGGAGGC
>CAJORE010000282.1 GCA_905236595.1 uncultured Selenomonadaceae bacterium
ACACCGGAAATTCGCTTTTATGAACCGCCCGCAACCTTGGATCGAAAGCACGGCGTACGGCGTTGCATAAACAAACTCCCAAGGAAATAACCCTGCTCGACGGACGGGCAGGGTTATTTCGTGACAAATGAGCCGTATGTCGTGCTACGAATGATACGGCAACACCATTTTCAACGAAAAATTTCAAAAAACTTTGAAGGAGAAGAACCATGCGCTTGTTTATCGCCGAAAAGCCGTCATTGGCAAGAGCCATTGCCGAAAACCTGCCCGCCGCCGAAAAGCGAAACGGCACGGGCGCAATTATTTGCGGCGATGACGTTGTAACGTGGTGTTACGGCCACATATTAGAGCAAGTACCTCCCGATGAATACGACGCAAAATACAAACATTGGCACATGGAGGATTTGCCCATCATTCCCCGGGACTGGAAATTAAAAATAAAATCTTCGGCGGTGGCGCAATTTAACGTCATTAGGAAACTTACCGAACAAGCCGCCGTAATTGTCAATGCCGGTGACCCCGACCGGGAAGGACAGCTTTTGGTGGACGAAGTCTTATTGTTCGTGGGGAACAAAAAAAAGGTTTGGCGACTTTTGCTCAACGCCTTGGACGAGAAAAGCATAAAATATGCCATGGAGCATTTGCAGGAAAACGAAAAGTTCACGGGACTGTATAACTCGGCATTGGCGCGAAGCCGTGCCGATTGGCTCGTGGGCATGAACCTTACCCGTTGCTATACCATCCGCTCCCGTGAAGCCGGCTATGACGGCGTGGTGAACGTGGGGCGGGTACAAACCCCGACCATGGCATTGGTTGTCCGTCGCGAAGACGAAATACTCAATTTTAAGCCCACCACCCATTACAAGGTGCAAATTACCTGGCAACACAAAAACGGCACGGTTCCGACGATATGGCAAATGCCGGACATCACCAAAGGGCTTGACACCGAAGGCCGCCTCTTGGACAAGAAAATTGCCGAAACCTTATTGGCGCGAATGCAAGCTGTCGCAAAAGGCACAATAACCGCCGTGGAGAAGAAAAAAAAGCAAGAGCCGCAACGTCTGCCCTATTCGCTGTCGGCATTGCAAATCGACGCCGGCAAACGCTACGGCTATTCGCCGCAACAGGTTTTGGACGCCATGCAAAGCCTGTATGAAAAAAAACTTACCAGCTATCCGCGCTCGGACTGCGAATATTTGCCCGAAAATCAATTTAAGGACGCCGCGACAATCCTTGCGAACCTATCCACCATCGGCAACGGCGCTTGGCGACGGTTGACGGCCAAAGCAGACAAAAACATAAAGAGCCGCGCTTGGAACGACAAAAAAATAACGGCGCATCATGCCATTGTCCCAACCACAATCAAAGCCGCCCCCGACCGACTGCCGGAAACGGAAAAGAATTTATACATGATGACGGCGGCAGCATATTTGGCGCAGTTTTTCCCGATACACATATACATGGCAACGAAAATTACCGTTGAAGCGGACGGCGAAATTTTTGTCGGCACGGGCAAAACAATCATCGAAGAAGGCTGGAAAGAAATTTACCGCCGCCCGAACACCAAAGCCGCCGACAATGACGACGCCGCTTCCGCCGAGTTGCCGCCCGTAAAAAAAGGCGACGGCGTAATATATTTTGACGGCGCCATAAAGGAGAATGTTACCAAACCGCCCAAACGATTTACGCCGGCCTCCCTCGTCGAAGCCATGAAAAAAATCGGCAACTTTGTGCGGGACGAAAACTTAAAAAAGGACTTGCAGGAATGTGCCGGCATCGGCACGGAAGCTACCCGCGCCGGAATAATCGAAAAACTGCAAACAACGGGATTTTTTGCCTTGGCCAAAAAATATCTCGTGCCGACGGAAAAAGCACGCCGCGCCATGACGCTTTTGCCGGACGACATCACTTATCCGGATATAACGGCGCTTTGGGAAAAACAACTTGACGAAATCGCCGCCGGAAAACTGCCGTTGGCAAAATTCTTTGACCGCCAAGCCCAAAGCATCGCCACAATTTTAACGGCGGCGCAAAACATTAGCCTACAACCCGCCGAAGATGCGGTTCGCTGCCCGAATTGCGGCAAGGCCATGAAAAAACGCCGCAGCGTTCACGGCGAATTTTGGGGATGTTCAGCGTATCCAAAATGTCGCGGCACAAGAAAGATAGACGATCGGTAAAAATTATCAGGCAAAACGAAACCGCCAAAAAATAAAAGTTGCGGCAACCGCTCAATGAGCGTGCCGCAACTTTTATTTTTGCGAGCCATAAAAAACAAACTCGCCTTGGACACTATGCCCTCAAAAATTTATCAGAAGAAGAATTCAACGCGACCAAAGAGCTTCTCGGCATCCTTGGCATTGGCCAACTGTTTGCCCTTGAAGTAAATGGCTTTCAACTGCACATTCTTCCAAAGGGTGTACTGCGTGCCGAACTCCCAGCCTTTGGTATTGTACATCGCCCCATCGTTGGCGCCGTCCAAGGAAACGTTCGCGCCCTGGTAACGATACGAGGCATACGCACCCCACGAACCCACGTCGGTCTTCTTGGAGCCTTTATAATCCAAGTGAATCACATGGGAATGTTTGAAGTAATCGGCTTTGCTGTTCTTCAAGTAAGCACCGATAACGGCAAAGTTCTTATCGAACCGATAGGTGGACGCCACTTCCCAAATATTGGCATCGTCCTTGTCGGCGTTTTGCGTGTAGAAACTGTTGCGGAAAATATCGGAGTTAAAATGATAGAAGGCACCGGTGAAGCTGAATTTACCGGGGGCATAAGTCAAAGCCAAGCTCTGCATATTCATGGGATCCTTGGCATCAAAGCCGTCGCCGGTGAAGCCGGCGTTTTTGACGGAACGATCGTTGTTGATGACACCCAAAAGCTTCAAGCTGTCGTCATAACGGTTGTTATCGTTCGTGTTCAAACGGCCAACGCGAACCTGCGCCTTTAACACCTTACCGAAATTAAGTTCCGCACCGCTCATCTCATTAAAGAACATCATGTTGCGGTCATAGCTCGTAAGATCGGGAATCTGGCCGATTTTGGCGGTGAAACTGCCGTATTTGCCTTCCGCCCATGCACGTTGAAGCTTAATATCGTTGCTCGTGTCGGCGCTCATGTCGATCGCCGCATCCAAACGGGAATTGAACCGCCAATGCTCGTTGATTTCCGCCGACGGCTCCAAGCGAACCAATAACTCGTCCACATTGCTGCGCGTTTGCCCTTCAAAGCGGTTGCTCTGATAGGTGTAACGCAACTCGCCGTTCCACTTCATTTTGTCGGCGTTGCGCTCCAAATTGGCCACCCGCACCCCGAGACTGTTCAATTCATCGGAGAATTCAGCCGCCAAACGATCAATAAGCGCCTTATCCGTCCGCGCAAGAGCGTTATGCGTCGGCTTGCCGGTCGCATCAACGCTGTCGGTTTTGGCCATCGCCGCCGCTACCATTTTGGACATTTCGTAGCGAGTGATGAGCTGATTGCCGCGAAAAGTGCCGTCGCCGTAGCCTTCGATGACGTTGTTGGCCGCAAGCTGGGCAATCGCATCATACGCCCAATGATCCGCCGGAACATCGCTGAAAGGATTGGCCGCCGCAAAAGATGTTGCCGCCGTACCGACGATAACGGCTGTCGTCAATGCCGAAACCAAAGATTTTTTCATGAATGGATATCCTCCCATATTCTAATGTTCGCCCAAGAAAGCGACATTATTGATGAGTGTCCATGTTTCCTCGTCAATGCCTTCGCTCCCCCAAACAACTTTATTATAGCACCTCCCCGCTCTTTTTCAATAGGCGGTAAACCGTGGACGAAAATTTAATATTCGTCTAACAATTTAAGATTAGTTTAATAATTCCCGTCATCCATCGCACCGCCAAAATCCGCAGCGCTTCGCAACAATTTTAAGCTTCGCTTCTCATTGTAAATCCGCATTACGGAACCGCGCCACGCTTTGCCGCATACATTCGGCGTTTTCGGCCGCGCTTTTGCCGCCGTCAAACACGTTAAGCGCCACCAATGCGCTGTCCTTGTCCGGGCAAAGGACAATCTCCACCCGTTCCCCCAACAAACGTTTCACCTCGCGAAACACCAAGCGAAAATCACGTTCCGTTGCCGTTAAAACATAGCTTTGCGCGAAATCGCTGTGCGCCGCGCCGACAATTTCCGCCACCGACGGACAATTCGCCGCGCTGCCTTTAACAATTACGCCGGCACCGGCTTCTTGCAGGCGTTCGGCTTCGACGGAAGTTTCGGCAACAGCCAGCGCCGCCACGGGCATTATGGCATCATGCACCGCCAAGGTGTGCGATTCGCCCATGTTGACGATGTTCACATCCGACAATTTACCCCAACCAACCGCTTGATCCAATACATTGCCGACGCAATCGGTATGCAGATGAACCCTCACGCCACGATTGTTCGCTTCAACCAAGGCAAAATTGCCGTAATCTTTCAATTCCTTTTCCAAGGTAGCCAAGTCTAATTTGTTATTTTCGACGGTAAAGATTAAGCAATAAGGTTTCACCACATCGCTTTTCGGATCCGGCAAATTGTCCAAATCCGCCGTCAAACCCAATTTCAAGCTCATAACGGGAGACACGAAATTACCGTCCAATCCTTTTAAGCACCCCGTCAGGAACGTAAGCATGATTTTGGCGCCCGCATCATTTTTCTTGAGCGTAACGGCAGCATTTTCGCACGCCAGCCGCGCCGCCGACAAAATATCCGTCACAGGGCTTGCGGCGCGAACAGCGCGGTACGCCCCTTTCGCGACGGCTTTGGCCACCGTAATGAACGAGCGTTCCGGCAATTCCGGCACGGCGCGTTGCGCATACAAAATGCCATACTGGAAGGCTTTGCCGAATTCCGACGATGTGGCGTCGTACTTCCCCATAAAACCCTTGGCCAAGCCGCGAAACAGTTGCGCCAACACAACACCCGAATGACCGCGGGCGCCAAACACCGCCGCCGTCGCCACCCGCCGCGAAAGCCCGCCCAAGCTGTTGTCCTTGGTAGTAGCCAAGGGAAGCCCCGCCGCGCTCAAAGTCCGCAAAATATGCGTCCCCGGCAAAGTCCCGCTTTCAAGTGATTGCAAGGCGTTTATCTTCTCGTATTCCAGCAAAAACTCACTGTAAGCCCCGGCGAACATCCGTTTGAAATCACCGCCGGTTACCACTTCTCGGTTACCCATGTTTGTCACCGCCTTATACTTAAGGAAATACTGCATAATTCGTCCGCACCCTTGCCGGGTCTTTTTCCGGCATACTGCGTCATTCCTCCTCAGCGTAGCACCA
>CAJORE010000283.1 GCA_905236595.1 uncultured Selenomonadaceae bacterium
TGGCGCGGGTTTTTGCAACAAATTTTTAATTTTTCACGAAAATAATGGAGGATATTTTGTTATGGCGGGCGAATTGGTAAAAGCGGAACAAGTTTTGAAAATCGGTCAACGTATAGAATTTTACGTTGACGATGATGATGAGAAATATTTGAGCCGCATTGAAAATGTCACCGACAAATATATCATCGCCGCCATGCCATATAACCGCAAGCGCGTCCCCGTGATACCCGTTCGCGGCGCAAATGTTTACGCATTGGCGGTGGGGCAAAAGTGCCGTTACCGATTTTTTTCCGTGTTCCGGGAAAAATCGTTGGAGGACGGCTACTTACCGGTGTGGCACATCGACAAACCCGAGCAGGTAGAAAAGCACCAGAACCGCGAGTTTGTGCGAGTGCGCGTCACCAAAAAAGTTATGGTGAGCGTAATCGGCCAAGACGGAAGCATCGGCGAGCCATCCATGACCTACACGGTCGATTTGAGCGGCAACGGCGTATGCTTTATTATGGACAATCCGTTGCCTCAAGATACGGAAGTTGCTTTGGAACTTTACGATATCCCCGGTGTGGGCACGGTGAAAGTTATGGGGCGAGTTATTCACTCCACGAAGTTTGAACGGCGCGACGGCGATGTTTTCCATATCGGCACCCACATGGAACATTTGTCGCGGCAGATAATGAACAAAATCGTTCGTTATTTGTTTTACGTTCAACGGCGCAACATTGCTAAGGGCGTGGATATTTGAGATTTTTCGTGACGAGGGGGCTTCAGGGATGATTCGCGTGATAATTGCGGACGATTCCGTATTCATGCGGCGAGTCTTAACGGATTTGTTCAACAAGCAGCCTGATTTTACCGTGGTCGGCACGGCGGCAAACGGCAAGGAGGCCATCGCCAAAACCAAAGAATTAAAACCCGATATGTTGACCTTGGACGTAAATATGCCGGTTATGGACGGGCTGAACGCTTTGGCGGTGATTATGGATCAATGCCCGACACCGACCTTGATGGTCAGCAGTCTTACCCAACGCGGTACCGAAGCCACCATTCGCGCGTTGGCTTTGGGCGCGGTGGATTTCATCAGCAAAGATGGCGGCGCCGTATCACGTATCGACAACATTGCCGACGAGATATTGGAAAAGAGCCGCGTCGTGGCCAGAGCCAAAGTTCGGCGCATTCTATCGCCCGGAGCATCGTCCGGCGATAAGCCAAAGGCAGCACCCAAACCTCAACCTTCCGCGTTGTCGCGTTTTGCCGCGCCGCTTATGAAAAACGCCGGAGGCGGTTCGCCACCCGTCGGCGCTAAAGCCAAACCCATAAAGGCAACGCCGACCGGAAGAAAACTGGTGGTTATCGGCACGTCAACCGGCGGACCGCAAGCCTTGCAAGCGGTAATCACCCGTCTGCCGGGGAATTTGCCCTGCGGCGTGACGGTGGTTCAACATATGCCGGCCGGGTTCACCAAGTCACTGGCGGAACGATTGGACACCATATCGGCGGTTTCGGTGAAAGAAGCCGAAAACAACGATATAATCGAATCCGGCCATGTATACATAGCTCCCGGTAATTATCACCTAAAGATAAAAGCCGAGGGGAGCCAGCGCAAGATAATTCTTACGCAAGAGCCGCCGGTCGGCAATCACCGTCCGGCAGTCAACGTAATGTTTGATTCTGCGGCGCAATTCGGTGGCGACATCGTCTCGGTCATAATGACGGGAATGGGTTGCGACGGTTGCGACGGAATGAAAAGTATAAAACAACACGGCGGATACAGCATCGCTCAAAACGAAGCTACCTCGGTCGTCTACGGCATGCCAAAAGCAGTGGTCGATGCGGGGCTGGCCGATGAGGTAAAGCCCCTGCAGGACATTGCCGATGCTATCGTTGCCGCAGTGAGAAAATAGCGAGGAAATAGGGGGAATACGCATGGAAACCAATCAGTATATGGATATGTTCCTGGATGAATCCCACGAGCATTTGC
Source organism: uncultured Selenomonadaceae bacterium (assembly GCA_905236595.1). Classification (GTDB taxonomy): domain Bacteria; phylum Bacillota; class Negativicutes; order Selenomonadales; family Selenomonadaceae; genus CAJORE01. Next base: position 1,979 of record CAJORE010000283.1, read on the forward strand.
AGGAATTGAACGAAGGTCTGTTGCGCCTTGAGGACAATATGGAGGATTTGTCCGTCCTTAACGATATTTTCCGTAACGCGCATACCTTGAA
>CAJORE010000284.1 GCA_905236595.1 uncultured Selenomonadaceae bacterium
AAAATCCCCGCCGACGAGCGCCCGCGTTTGGCGAAAATGTTGGCGGCGGAATGATTGCCAATCGCTCACACCAGCAATGATAAACGACGCAAGTGTTTGGACAAATGACAAGCATTTTGCTTTAATAAAAAATGTATTTTCAAATTTAAGATTGTATTAGTTAGGAGTGCGAAACGATGTTTGGACTTGGCGTGCCGGAATTGGTGCTTATACTTATTATCGGGTTGGTTATCTTCGGCCCGGGGAAGTTGCCCGACGTGGGTAAGGCACTCGGCAGGAGCATAAAAGAATTTAAGCAGGCGAACAAAGACGAAGAAAAGCCGCCGGAACTCACCGTTGCCGCCTCGACCGGCGATGAAAAGAAATGACCGAGCCGACAGCAACCAAAACCGCCGACGCGACACCGACGGAGGCAGAGCAGCTTGACGACGGCAGCATGAGCATAATCAGCCACTTGACGGAGCTTAGGAGCCGCCTTATCAAATGTTTGCTCGCCGTGGCGGTGGGCAGCGCCGTCTGTTGGGCGTTTGTCGAGGACATTATGCATTATCTGACGCTCCCCGCGGGCAAACTCTACTATTTGCAACCGGCGGAGGCGTTCTTCACCTATATCAAAGTGGCGGTAGCGGCGGGCTTTTTGTTGGCGTTGCCCGTGGTGTTCTTCCACGTTTGGCGCTTTTTCCTGCCCGCTTTGACGCCGAAGGAACGCATGGTTCTGGGCGTCATCGTCCCCGCGTCGGTCGTGCTGTTTTTCATCGGTTTGGGGTTCTCGTTCTTCCTCGTCCTTCCGGCGGCGCTGAAATTTTTCCTGAGTTTCGGCGATACGGATTTGGCGGCGATGTTCTCCATCGGCAAATATTTTGATTTCGTGTTGACGTTCATTTTGCCTTTCGGCTTTGTGTTCGAGTTGCCGCTTATTATAACGGTACTCGGCAAAATGGGCATTGTGTCGAGCGCCATGCTCAAAAAATATTGGCGCGTCGTGGTGTTCCTGTCGTTCGTGTTGGGCGCGATAATAACGCCCACGCCGGATATTTTCACGCAGTCGATGATAGCCCTGCCCATGATTTTGCTCTACGGGCTTAGTTATGGGATTGTGAAGTATGTGATAAGGAATTGACGGCGACGCGTAAAATGACGGAATTATTTAACGAACTTGAACAACTTGGTGTAAAATACAATCGTGCCGATGTTTTATTTGTCGTCAGAGATAAAACCGGACAAATAGTCTGGTTGGAAAAGGGCAATGAACTTGCCGGATTAAAGCATATTGTTTTGCGCCACGCCGATGATTTCAAAAGAGCATTTGATATAGATGCCGACAATATTGCCGAATACTTGCGCCGAGTCATTGAAAACGGCGCGGTTGTATCAAACAATGAAATTTTGCTTAACGGCAGAAGAAATTACAGCAGACGATATTACTATGAGGGGCATTATTATATTGTCACCGGCATAGGCTCAAACGGTTTTATTGTTTCCGCCTATCCGCAAGCAAAAGCGTAAGGAGGTGACATAAAATGAAAACGCTTACAATTCGTCTGGATTTTTTGGCTGGGCCGGTGTGGAAAGACGTTTACGACCCCGTAAAGCAGCGCGAATGTACCGGAATACGGGTCGTTGACGACGACGCAAATATCGCCGCAATAGACGCGGAAATTCAGCAACTTTATACATCTTATTTTGAATTTGATTCACACAACGCGCCGTGTTGGTTTAATGAGGAAAAAGCCAGAGCCGACAAGGGCAAGATGCTCGGTTTAATGGGCAAGCTCAATAAACGGTTGGCACAAATAGACGACGGCAGTTTTATCGTCAAAGACGAGGAAACACGCCGCTTGCAGGCGTTGTAAAAATATATCTTTTTTATTCAGGGGAGGTCTTATTTTGTTGTTCAAGGGTAAGCAAAAGAAATTTGCGGCATTGTCGGCGGCGGCGCTTATGGCTTTGTCGCTCATCGTCGGCGGGTGCGGCGACGAACCGCAACAGCGCGGCGGACAGGCGGCGCAGGTGAAAGCCATGAACGCCATTAAACGCGACACGCCGCTTGTCAGCGAATACGCCGGCACGATTGTCGGCAAAA
>CAJORE010000285.1 GCA_905236595.1 uncultured Selenomonadaceae bacterium
TCCGGGCGTCAACGAACTTGTCGAAGACGGCATAAGCGGGATTCTGTGTGAAGACGGCGCCGCAAATTTGGCCGAAGCCATGGCAAAATTGATGAGTAATGCCGGTTTGCGCTCACAAATGGGGCAAGCCGCCAAGTCAGCCATGACCAAATACGCTCCCGCCAACATTTGGAATGAATGGGAAAATTTGTTAGAAGAAGTGTTGCGTAAATGAGTTCACGCCGAAGCCGCGTAATTTTTTGGCGGGCTTATGAAAAGAGGGGAGGTGGCAACCATAATCAAGAAAATAATGTTCGTTGACGAGCGCAAGGTCGTAAATTACTCCGGCGGCGCCGAAAAAGTCATCTGTGAATTTGCCAACGAATTCACACGACGCGGTTTTAATATCAGCATAGTTTGCATGGACGAAAAGTTGGGGTTGCCTTTCCACCCATTGAATGAAAACGTGCATTTCGTAAACCTGTGCTACGATTACGGCAAACCCTTCGGTGGCATCAAATGGTTGGCAAAAAAATTTCAGCGCGAAGTCATGCGCGGCTTGGGCGGCAAAAATTTCGTCATCGCCGGCAAGCACTATCAGGATCCGAAGAAACAGTATTTCTTCAGCGAATTTGTACAACGCCTTACCAAATGCGTTGACGATTTAACGCCGGATTTAATCATATCCGTCAGCGAGGATTCGGCATACATAGCGCAAGTTGCCGCGCCACGCATCCCGATTATTGCAATGTGCCACAGCGATCCGATTGATTTTGCCGATCAGTTTACCGATGTCCACCGCCGCGCATGGCAAAACGCCAAGTACGTCCAAGTGTTGCAACCGCGTTTCGTGCAAAGTCTGTCCGACTTGGGCATCTCGGGCAACGTTGTCGTCATTCCCAATGCCGTAGAGCAGGTACCCGATGCCGATATTGTGAATCTCAGCGTTTGCCGCAAGCGGATAATCACCGCCGGACGTTTGGAAGGCGCCACCAAGCGGCAACACATTCTGCTTGAAGCTTTTGCACAAATTGCCAAACGATTCCCGGACTGGCAATTAGACATATATGGCGCAGCCGATAACCTCCGCTATCAAAAACGTCTCTTGTCCATGGTTAAAAAACTGAACTTGGAAAATAAGGTGCGCTTTTTCGATGTCACCGAAAACTTTTTGGGAGTACTTAAGGATTACGACATTTTTGCCTTCCCAAGTCGCCGCGAGGGTTTTGGATTGGCATTGGCAGAAGCAATGAGTGCCGGTCTGCCCGTTGTTGCCTGCCGCGAATGTTACCCGGAAGGCAACAACGAATTTATTCGTAACGGCGAAACCGGCCTGTTATCCACCGATTCCCCTTACGATTTTGCCGAAAAAATAATGCTCCTTATAAGCGACGCTCCCTTGCGGCAAAAAATCGGCAGCGCGGCTCACGAAGCAATGAAAGTTTATGACGGTGTCACCGTTTGGGATAAATGGGAGAATCTCATTGACAGCATATAATGACGGGTCAACCTCAACCATTGGCGCGGCGTACGAATTATCACAAAAACACAGAATATTGATATTGGACGGCGGCTTTAGTTTCAGCATTTGTCCCAATATCACGGTGCGCCACATCTACCGCCGTCGCAACAAAATCGAACGCCTTTTCTTCAAGTTGTCGGAGCATATATCGGCAATCGACGAAAATATTTGGTATGGAGACTGGCGCGACCGTATCGGCGAATACGACACGGTGATAATTTATGACGGCATAAGAAGCCCGTCCCTCATAAAGTACATTCGCCGCCGAAACCAAAGAGCGCGGATTATCATTTACTACTACAATACCTTTACCGATAAGGATCGCAATGCGCCGCATCGTTATCGCGATCTTGGCGTCGAACTCTATACTTTTGACTCCGTCGCCGCACAAAAATACAACATGAATTTTAAGCCGTACTTCTATGAACATGAACAGGAAGCGACCATAGCCTTAAACAAACATTTACCCATAGAATACGATGCACTTTTCTTCGGATCGGATAAAGGCCGTCTTGGCAAAGTACTGGAACTGAAAAAAATGCTGAACACCGTCGGCTTGACAACCAAGATTTCCGTGTACGCCAACAAAAGAAAACATTATTCCGACCAAGAAAAACAGTTCTTGGTGAAAGGTTGGGCGGATTATTCTGCCATCGCCGAAGCAACAAGCAGATCTCGCGCCATCATTGATATAGTCGCCAAGGGGCAAGCCGGTCTTACATTGCGTCCAATGGAAGCGCTCTTTATGCGTAAGAAACTCATTACCGACAATACGGCAATCGTTAATTACGACTTGTATGCCAAAGACAACGTTTTCATACTCGGCCAAGACGATCCGGGACGTTTGAAAAGTTTTGTTACGTCACCATACATACCCGTTCGCGAGGCGATTTTGAACAATTATCGTCAGGAAACATGGCTTGAAGGATTTTTCCGTTGATGACGCATTACAAGCTGACGTTGGCGACGCATCTTCATTGCGGCAACCGTCTGTCACTTCTGACTGCCGCCGGTTATTCTCAAACGATTGGCTCCGGTATGCACACACGGCGGTTGCCCTTGGAGACAGCACTTAGCACCGAACAGTTGACAAGTCAATAAGCTTTTATTAGAATAGGGACGTGTTGCGCGTTCCTGTTTTTTTTGCGGCAACGGCAACGACAATTATGAAAGGACGGCGATGTTCTTGCGTATCGGTTTGGTTATTCTTACGCTTGACGCCGGCAAAGACTTCGCCGCTTTGCTCAAAGCCGTTAATGACAACGGAAATTTTTTTTGCCGCAAAATTGTCGTTGATTCTTCTTCAACGGATGGCACACCTGCTCTTGCCAAAGCAGCAGGCTTTGATGTTTTGTCAATAACGCGCAGTGAATTTAATCACGGCGGGACGCGCCGTTTTGCTGCGGAAATATTACGCGAGCATACCGACGTCATAGTTTTCTTGACGCAAGACGTAGTTATCGACAAAGTCAACTGTTTTGCCGAACTCGTCAAGCCTTTCGCCGACGAGCAAGTCGGCATGACTTACGGACGGCAGTTGCCGCGAACGGATGCTACGCCGCTGGCGGCTCTCTTGCGCGAGTTTAACTATCCCGCCGAAAGTTGCCGAAAAACATTGGCTGATAAAACTCGCTTGGGGCTAAAAACGCCATTTGCCTCCGACACCTTTGCCGCCTATCGGACAACGGCATTGTTTGAGGCGGGTAATTTTCCCCCACGGGTTTGTTGTTCCGAGGATATGTTTGTCGCAGGACAATTATTGCTCAGAAATTATGCCGTTGTTTATAATGCCAACGCCGTTGTCCGCCATTCCCACGAATTTAATTTGAAATCCGCTTGGCAACGTTATAAAAACATCGGTGCCTTTCACGCCGAACAAAAATGGTTGGCGCAAACTTTCGGCCGACCCGAAGGCGAAGGCTTGCGGCTCTTAAAAATGCAACTTTCGCGTGCGTGGGAGCGAGGCGGCCTAACGCTGGCCGCCAAGATAATCGCCGACGATGCCTTAAAATTTATCGCTTACCGTGTCGGTAAAATCATGTATGAGGTTTCCTAACGGAGGAAAGTTTTTTGCGCTTACAAAGAGGTTCGCGAATTGACGAAGTTTTGCGTTTCGGTATTGTCGGCGGTGTCTGTTTTGTTGTCGATTTCGGCTTGTTGTACATATTGACCGACCGGGTTGGTCTGCACTATCTTTGGTCATCAGCCGTGTCTTTTACGGTCGCTGTCGCACTAAACTATTGGTTGTGTCTTCGTTTTGTTTTTTTTAACGTCGGCAGACAAACCTTACGACAGGCTATATTGTTTGTCGCTACAAGCGCCGTCGGATTGTTGCTCAACCAATTTTCCCTGTGGTTGCTGGTCAATTTCTTCGCTCTGCATTATCTTGTCGGCAAAATCGTTGCTACCGCTGTCGTCACAATATGGAATTACGTCACAAAGCGCCGCGCTGTCCGAGGGTTATAAGGTCATGATCGACAAAATATCATGGCGGCAAAAACATGCGCACAATATCTTGCCGATTTTGTTGTGCTTGGCAGACTATGTTGCCGTCGTCGCCGCCGAATTATTAAGCTATAACCTACGGAAATATTGGTTGCCCATCGCCGTGCCAAGTTTCCACATATCGGAAATTTACTTGTTTGTAATAGTGCCGACAATTTTCCTGTGCTTTTTGCACATGGCCGGTACCCATAAACAAAGCATACCGGCCTGGCGGCTTTTGCAAAGTGTTTTTTATGCTTGCGCATACGCCGTGGTATTGATTTGCGTATTGATGTACTTTGCCAAAGTGTCCGAAGTGGTGAGCCGCTTATTTGTGAGCATGACGTGGTGCTTTAGTTTCCTGTTTATTCTCTTTATGCGTTGCGGCTTGCGGAAAATTTTATGCCATGTGCGTGTTCTTAAAGCGCCGGTGTTGTTCGTCGGTGCAGGCATGACCGCCGAACTTGTTGTTGATGCCTTTAACCGCAACCCCGCTTTCGGCTTTTCCGTAATCGGCTTTGTCGATGACCACCCCAAGCAGGAAAGTCTCGCCGAAAAATATAAAATTTTGGGGGGCTTTGCCGACGTCGAAAAAATTATCCGGGAAACCGGCGCCCCTTACGTCATAATAACCGCACCGGGACTTTCGCCGTTTGAGCAAGTTGACTTGGTAAACCGTATTCAACCGCTTGTAAAAAGCGTTTCCTTCGTCCCCGATTTTATGGGAGCGCCCGTAAATACCATGGACATCGAGACTCTTTTTGACGAACGCCTTATTTTTCTCAAGATTCGCAACAACTTGGCGGAACGACAAAACCGTGTGCTAAAACGCATATTCGATTTAATTTGCTCATTGGTCGGGCTCGTCTTCGTTTTGCCCGCCTGTATCGTCATCGGCATACTCATAAAAATCGACAGTCCCGGCGCAATTTTTTACACACATCGGCGCATCGGCCAAAACGGTCGCGAGTTTGACTGTTGCAAATTTCGCTCCATGTATGAAAACAGCGAGGAGATTCTCCAAAAATACCTTGCTCTCAATCCAAAAGCCCGGGAAGAATGGCAAAAATTTGCCAAGCTTAAAGACGACCCCCGCGTGACAAAAATCGGCTCATTCCTGCGTCGATACAGTTTGGACGAGTTACCGCAGGTCTTTAATGTCATAAAAGGCGACATGAGCCTCGTGGGGCCGCGGCCATATTTGCCGCGCGAAAAAGAAGCCATGGACAAATACCACGACATAATAACCGTCACCGTACCGGGCATTACGGGTTTGTGGCAAACAAGCGGCCGCAGCGAAGTGTCTTTCAAGGAACGATTGCGTATGGATGCCTGGTATGTGCGAAACTGGTCGGTATGGCTCGATATGATTTATTTGCTCAAAACATTTGCCGTGGTAATGCGCGGTAAAGGAGCTTACTGAAATTGTAAACGGATCTTAATAAAAATTATCATGAAGAAAATTGTTATCATAGGTGCCGGCCCTGCCGGTCTTACCGCCGCTTACGAACTTTCGCAAACAAAAACGTACGACATAACCGTTTTGGAAGAAACCGATACCTTAGGCGGCATTTCCCGAACGGTGAACTATAAGGGCAACCGTATGGACATGGGGGGGCACCGCTTTTTCTCAAAAAGCCGCGAGGTCAACGCTTGGTGGGAAAAAATGATGCCCACCGGCGGAAAACCCGCCGAAGATTACGTCGCGCTCGGCAAAAGTTGCACAACGAAAGACGGCGGTCCCGATCCGGCCAAAACCGATCGCGTCATGCTCATGCGCAACCGTTTGTCGCGCATATTTTTTAAGGGTAAATTTTTTGACTATCCCATTTCGATGAAGTGGACAACCTTGAAAAACATGGGCTTATTAACTACCGTCGAAGTCGGCTTCAGCTACCTGCACAGCATGATTTTCAAACGGCCGGAAAATTCTCTTGAGGACTTTTACATAAACAGGTTTGGCAAAAAGCTGTACTCCATGTTCTTTGAAAGTTACACCGAAAATTTATGGGGCAGGCACCCCCGGAGCATTTCCCCCGAATGGGGCGCCCAACGCGTCAAGGGCTTATCGGTAGTGGCCATAATCAAAAATATGCTCACCCGGGCGTTTAACCTTTCGCCGCAAGAAGTGGAAACATCGCTTATTGAAGAATTTGCTTATCCCAAGTTAGGACCGGGTCAGCTTTGGGAAATAACCGCTGCCGAAGCCGAGAAAGCCGGCGTAAAAATCATCAAGAACGCCAAGGTCACAAAATTGAACAAAGACGGCGATAACGTTTTGACCGCCGTAAGCTACAGCGAAATGTCGGGCGCAACAACGCCGCCACCGACGAAAACGTTGTCCGCCGATTTTGTCGTATCGTCCATGCCGTTGCGGGATTTGACGGCCGGCCTAAATGATGTGCCAAGTAATATAGCCGAGATTGCCGCCGGTCTTCCTTATCGTGATTATATGACAGTCGGCGTCTTGGTTAAACGGTTGCAACTAAAAAACGAAACATCAATCAAAACCGTCGGCAACATACTGCCCGACAACTGGGTATACGTCCACGACAAACGCGTCAAAATGGGACGGTTTCAAGTCTATAACAACTGGTCGCCTTACATGGTGGCCGATTTACAAAATACCGTTTGGCTCGGTTTGGAATACTTTTGCAACGAAGGTGACGGTATGTGGCAAATGAGTGATGATGCCTTTGCCAAAAATGCCATCGCCGAAATGGTCACCATCGGGCTTGTCGCTGCCTCCGATGATGTTGCCGATTGGCACGTCGAACGCGTGAAGAAAGCGTATCCCGCCTATTTTGACACCTACGAGCACATCGACGATTTGCGCAATTACCTTGATACTATTCCCAATTTGTTCTGCATAGGCCGCAACGGACAACACCGTTACAACAACATTGATCATTCCATGTGTACGGCCTTTGAAGCCGTCAAAAATATCACGGCGCAAGTGACGGACAAGAGCAATATTTGGAGCGTGAATACGGAAAAAACCTATCATGAAGGCGGTAAATAGATTATTGGGGAATATCTGTTGCAGGTGGTGAGTTAGGTTCATGACAAGCGAAGTCGTGGTGCGCGCCGAGCATTTGACAAAGATTTATAAGATATTCGACAGACCCGTCGATCGTCTGAAAGAGGCGCTTCATCCTTTCCACAAACGTTACAGCCATGATTTTTACGCACTCAAAGATGTTTCCTTTGACGTTTTTAAGGGTGAAAATATCGGCTTTGTCGGCAAAAACGGTGCCGGAAAATCAACGTTGCTCAAAATCATAACCGGCGTGCTTACGGCCAGCGAGGGCAGCGTAACCGTAAAAGGAACGGTCGCCTCACTTCTCGAACTTGGGGCGGGCTTTAACCTTGAAATGACGGGCATCGAAAACATCTACTTAAACGGCACGATTATGGGGCTGTCGCAAGCCGAGACCGATGCCCGCCTTGATGACATAGTAGCTTTTGCCGACATCGGCGAATTTGTTTATCAACCGGTGAAAATGTACAGTAGCGGTATGTTTGCCCGCCTTGCTTTTGCCGTGAACGCCTTTGCCAAACCCGATGTGTTGATTGTTGACGAAGCATTATCCGTCGGTGACAGTCGCTTCCAGATAAAGTGCATGAAAAAAATGCAGGACCTCATGGAAGGCGGCACCGCTATTTTGTTTGTCACTCACGACATAAATGCGGTGAGGCGCTTTTGCGACCGTGCTTTTTGGCTTGACCACGGACAGTTGAAATCCGGCGGCGACGCCAACAAAGTTGTCGATGCTTACGTCGAACATTTGAAATTGGAAGAAGTAAAACCGGTGGAAACCAAAGAACGAAAAAAAGTTCAACCGGCAACGCCCGCCACCAATTTTATGGCAGAGATAACCGAAGTGTCATTACTTGATGACGACGGTCAAGAAACCGACGACGAATTCACGTTTGATATGCCGCTGACCGTCAAAGTCGTCTATGACGTCCGCGACGAAAACATTGAGCAACCGGTATTGGGCATTGCTGTTCGTTCCGCCGCCGAAGAGTACCTTTGCGGCCTTAATACGCTTTTGGATAAGCAAAAAATACCGTGGCGACTTGGCAAAAACGAAATGTATTTAACATATCCCTACGGCATAAGGTTAAGTCCCGGCCATTATCATTTTGATATGGCGCTGTTCGACGAAACAGCCACCGTACCCATTCAGTTTGTGAGTCGGATTAAAGATTTTACCGTCGCTTCCGAATACAAAGCCGAAGGCTCGGTAATTATACCGCACCAATGGAAAACAAAAAGGTGAAAATTCATTGAGCGCCAACAGCTTGAACCGCTTATTGAAAAGAGCATACTACACATGGCAAAAAGACGGCACCAAAGCTACACTCATAAAAACCTATCGCCAACTGACACAAAAACGCTTGCCTTGTGCCGGACATCCGGAACTTTCGGTGGTGAAACTTTACGGTTATGTCGATTCGCTCTGCCAAAATAAATCGGCGGACTTTGCCATTAAAATTCCGTTCGCCTTTGATACCCCGCAACTGCCTTTACGGTTAGCGGCGGTCATCCACGTTTTTTACACCGATTTAATCCCCGAAATTTTGACGGCGCTAAACAATGTGCCGCAAAATATTGACGTTTTTATATCGACTACGGACAACGAACGTGCCAAAATCATAACGAAAGCTTTCTCCGCTTTCAAAAAGGGCGCGGTTACGGTTAAAGTTTTTCCCAACCGCGGACGCGATATTGCTCCGGCCTTTGTCGGATTTGCCGATATTTATGACCGCTACGACGCCTGCGTTCACTTGCACACCAAAAAATCGCCGCACGATGCGGGCGGTCTTGCCGATTGGCGAAAATATTTATATCGGAACCTTATGGGAAGTCCAAAGATCGTGGCTTCGAACCTTTGTCTTTTGTCGGGTTCGCCACCCGTCGGTATCGTCTTTCCCCAATACTACGCACCATTGCGTGAAAAAATATACTGGGGCAGAAATTACCACACCGTCCGCCGCCTGTTGCACGAATGTGAAATCGACATTGATAACCGCTGTCCGGTGGAATTTCCGGCCGGATCCATGTTTTGGTTTACCCCAAAAGCCGTTCGCCCGTTGCTGAATCGCCATTTGACGTTTGCCGACTTTGCCCCGGAAAAAGGGCAAATAGATGGCACTATGGCTCATGCGGTCGAACGTGCCTTCTTGTACATGGCCGAAGCACAAGAATTACGCTGGGTGAAGGTCTGTGCCGACGTTGATGAAATCGGCGGAGCGCCCGTTATCAATGTCGATTCCTCCGAACAAATTGGGTGCCAAATCAATAAAGTTTGGCGATCGGTGCTGAAAAAATATGAGAGTGCATAATGTATTTTAACTCCTACGAATTTATATTTCTGTTCTTGCCTTGTGCCGTCGGCGGATATTTCCTGTTCGGCAAAACGAAACACAGCCGCCTTGCCAATATTTGGCTATTGTTGGCCAGCCTTTTTTTCTACGGGTATTGGGAAATAAATTATCTGCCGGTTCTGCTAACGAGCATCGCCGTTAATTTTGCCATAATCCGCCGTATTTTGGCGGCAATAAACAACGCGGACAACACCAAGCGCAAAGCGTTTTTTTATATCGGACTGACGTTTAACGTATTTCTGCTCGGTTATTATAAATACACCGCATTTATTTTGGAAAACGTCAACCTTTTATGCGATACGACATTCCCCGTGCCGCACATAGATTTACCGCTTGGCATATCCTTCTTCACCATAACCCAACTTGTATGCTTGTACGATTGTTATGCGGGCAACGTCAAGAAAAACGGCTTTTTTGACTATGCGCTGTTCGTGTCGTTTTTCCCGCACCTTTTGGCCGGTCCTATTCTGTACCACCGCGCCATGATGCGACAATTTCAAGACGAAAAACTCCGTTTGATAAATTGGGACAACATGGCGGAAGGCTTGACGCTTTTTATAATCGGCTTGGTGAAAAAGGTCGTTGTCGCCGACAGCCTTATTGTGTTCGTCAACAATGGCTTTGCCAATGCCGAAAATTTGACGCTTATTCAGGGTTGGTTCGTCAGTTTCGGCTACATCGTACAACTTTACTTCGATTTTTCCGGCTATAGCGATATGGCGATCGGTATGGCGAAGATGATGAACATAACCATTCCGATAAACTTCAACTCCCCCTTTCGCGCAAAGTCGCTCATCGAATTTTGGCAACGCTGGCACATTTCGCTGACCAATGCCATCACCGGTTGTTTGTACCAACCGTTGTTGCGCTCGTTCGCTCGACCAACGTTGCGACACGTCGCGTTTGTGTCATTCGTCACATTCTTCATAATCGGCGTATGGCACGGAGCAGGCTGGACTTATGTGGGCTTTGCGTTGTTGCACGCTTTCGGCATCGTCGTCAATCACATTTGGCGTTGGTACAAATTGCCTATGCCGCGTCCGTTGTCCAATATCGTTACGATAGTTTACTTGGCGGTAACCCTCGTATTTTTTCGTGCCGACAACGTAACCCAAGGGTTTTGCGTGCTGAAAAGTATGCTGGGACTAAATGGCATTACCTTATCAACACACATGGCTGCGCTTTATGAAAATATTTTTGGCGTAGCTTTCACGGGTGGTGTCGAACGTATTTTCAACTACTTCCCTTGGGAAACTTTCGTTCCGGCCATATTGTTGATGACGTTTTCGCCAAGTTCGACCAAACTGATTAAACGCTTAAAACCAAGCCCGATTTTAGCGGTGGTTCTAGTCATATCCTTGCTCTATGCCGTTTCAAAATTGGGTGAAACAACCGACTTCTTATATTTTCAATTTTGAGGGTACGGTGATGAACAGCAAAATATTTTCGCTGATTCTGTTGGCGACGACGGGAATCATTGCCTTAACAACCATATTCTTTTGGCATTTCGTAACCAAACCGATTTTTTACGGCTACGATTCACACGGCGATTTATCGCGCCTCGGATCCGTTGCAATAAATCCGCCGCTTACGCACAACATTACCTACAAAAAGCACCACACCGAATTGCGTGATTACCTTGCAACAAAATCATCAGCCAAGTTTTCCGTGCTGACCGTCGGCGATTCCTATTCCGACGGCATAGGCGGCGCCTATTATCAAGATTACTTAGCCGATAAATACGATATGTCAATCATAAATTCCGCCGGAACGAAAAGATACAACAGTTGGTATCAACTGTTGTATCTTGTGCAATTTGGCTACTTGGACGAATTGGGAATAGATACGATAATTTTTGAAATCGGTGAACGCGGACTCCCTCAACTGGCAACCGTACCGCCGCCGCCGAACATCTCCCGCGAAGAATACGAAAAAGATCGTATGGCGTACAGAGAACCTACCGCCCAAGATATGGTGCCGCCTTACGCGCTGCTTACAACCACCATGGGAAGCGCCAACATAAATTTCCTGAAAAACCGTCATTATGCCCAAAATCATGAATACGCCGCCAGCGAAAAAGTTTTCAAAGAAAAACTTTCTGCGCCCTTCTTCACCAATGCGGGAGCGGAGGACATCATTTACTTTTATTACGAAGATTATCTCTACCTTAACGGTAGGCCAAATTATGTCGCAATTAACGATAAATTAAACGATTTAAGCAATAAATTGGCGAAAAAAGGTATACGGTTTGTGTTTTTGCCCATTCCCGACAAATCCGACCTGTATTATCCATACTTCGCCCGCGACCGCGGCATAGCCGAGAACGATTTGTTTGACGCAATCGGGCATCTGCCCAAACAATATATTTTCATAGACAGCAAAAAAGTTTTGCGCGAGGCTGCGGCAAAAGGCGAAAAAGACTTGTTCTGGGCAGACGACACACATTGGTCGTTTAAGGCACAACAAATTGTCGGCGAGGAGATTGTAAAAGCACTCAAAAAATGACGGTTGGGGATTTTTCAAATGGACAAATACGATTTTGCTTTGGACATGGAGACTGACAACTCCTGTTCGTTAATTCTGCGCCGCATGAACAAAAACTGCCGGGTATTGGAATTTGGCCCAGCCCACGGACGCATGACCCGATACATGAAGGAAGAACTGAACTGTACAGTCGATATAGTCGAATATGACGACCAAGCCGGCAAAGCCGCCGCCCGCTTTGCCGAGCGGGCGTTAATCGGTGCGGAAAACGGCGACATAACAAAGTTTCATTGGCGCCGGGAATTTGCGGACACAAGATACGACTTCATTGTTTTTGCCGACGTTTTGGAGCATATAACCCTGCCCTACGAAGCATTGCGATACGCCGCCGAACTTCTTAAAGACGACGGAGTGATTTTGGTTTCCGTACCGAACGTAGCCCACAACTCGCTGATTATTTCCGCGTGGAACGACAAATTCCCTTATTCGGAAGTCGGCTTATTGGACAATACCCACATTCATTTGTTCGCGCACAATACTTTTATCGGCAATCTCAAAAATTGCCGCTTGTACGTTGACCAAGCAATAACCGCCGATGTTGCCGTAAATCTTACGGAATTTGCCGCCGCTTACGAAGATGTACCCCGAGCCGTAGCGCGCGAGCTGAAAAACCGCCGCTGCGGTACGGTTTATCAATATGTTTACGCGCTGAAAAAATTAACCGTCGGCACCAACACGCCACAAACGGCCACCGACATTGCTTCGTCGGTTTCCTCGTTCCCCATCGGCAATTATTTTTCGCTGTATACTGTCAACAACAAAGAGCATCGGCAAAATTTACACCCCGTTATCGGGCGGCACGTTTTGGAAACCGATTTTATCGGGTGGAGCCAACCGACGGCTTATTTGATATTGCTCAATGCCAATTCGGTGACAAAAATAAACTCCGTCGTTGCCCTTGACGAAAACGCCTCCTGCCGGGATTTGCCGTTCACTCCTTTGGGTAATTGTTTGGCGAACGGCGCATATATTATCGACGAAATTCATTCGGGAATAGTCGTCGATATTCCAACCGCCGACGAAAAACTAAAAATTATCGTCGATTACGAGATAATCGTTTTTGACGATGATATAATATCCGTCATGTATAAAAACGTCCAAGCAGAAAAACAAACTTTTGCCGAAAACTACAACGCCCTGCAGGAAAAGCACGACACCTTGCAATTTGAGCGCAACGAAATATCCGCAAAGCGCAACTTGTTGCAGGCAACGTACCAAGAATTGTCGAACAAACACGCGGCGCTCGCCTTGCAACATGAAGAGTTGCTTTCGTCATACCGTGAAACAAAAACCGCGTTGGATGCCATATACGCATCACGCGGCTGGCGATTTTTGACAAGGTATTATAAAATACGCGATGCCATACGAAATTTTTTGCGAATAGATAAGGGAATCTCTTGAACGCATTTGTGTACGTCGTCGGCCGCCTCCAAGACGCCGCCGACGACGAAACACACACAATTATCAAAGATACCGCTTACAGATTTTCCCCAAAGAAAGAGTGACGACATGAAACGCGCCGGTATATTTTGTATGTTTGGTAAAACGAACGTCCCCGTGGCGGATTATGTCATTTACCTTTTACAACAAGCCGCCACCGTTATCAATGAGATTATCGTGGTATGCAACGGCGCAATAACGACAACCGACAAGGAAAAACTATCGCCCTACGCCGCCAAAATCGTCGTGCGCGAAAATATCGGCTACGATGCGGGGGCATGGCGCGAAATAATTCTAAACGATCCGCGCCTCACCACCGTTTTTGATGAGTTGGTACTGTTTAACGATTCATTTTACGGTCCGTTGTACCCATTCAGCGACATATTTGCCAAAATGACGGCGTTTGATGCGGATTTTTGGGGCATAACCGTTCACGGGCAAGCACCCGACCCAACCGGCATCAGTCCCTTCGGCTATATCCCGGAACACCTCCAAACATATTTTTTGGTGATAAGAGCAAACCTCCTAAAATCCGCCTCATTTTTGGCGTATTGGCAAGAAACAGCGAACGCCGCCACTTTTGACGAAGCTGTTTTCCGTTACGAAGTCTGCTTTACGCGCCATTTTACCGAATTGGGCTTTTCCTTCGCGGTATACTGCGACACGCGTGCATACGAACAACCTGCCGACCTAAAAACAAACCTCTACCTGTATGCACAATTACGCCTACTGAAAGATTTTCGTTGCCCCGTGTTGAAGAAAAAAGCCTTACAGACACCACGCCGAAACTTACTCGAACAAAATTACGGCACCGAACCACGCGAAAGCCTACGCTTCATCGAAAAAAACACCGCTTACGATACGGCGCTCATCTACCGCCATTTGTTATCTGCGACAAATACCGCCGCATTGAAAGAATGTTTGGGGCTAAATTATGTTTTGTCTGCCGACTTTGCCCCCACGCATGATTTTCTCGGCAAAGTCGCCGTTGTTGTCCACTTATACTACAAGGATTTGGCCGACGAATGTCTAAACTACATTTGTCGTTTGCCGTCATTCATCGCTGTCTTTGTAACCGTCAACAGCGAAGATATGCGACAATATTTGACAAAAGCCTTCGCCGAACGCGGCCGCCAACCGCAAATACGCTTGGCGGCAAGCCGCGGACGCGAATTGGGCGCTTTTTTGCAAAACTGCGCCGATATTGTTGCGGAGTATGAATTCCTGTGTTTCATACACGACAAAAAATCCTTACGCACCGCCCAGTCGATTGTAGTGGGCGATGCCTTCTTTCATCTTCTATGGGACAACACCCTCGGCAACGGCGAAGCTTTCGTCCGAAACGTCCTTGATACATTCAGCAAAGAGCCGCTCTTAGGGTTACTGGTGCCGCCGTCTCCGTATCACAGCGATTATGGTTTGTTAAACGGTTATTACTGGTCGGATGATTGCTACGATCAAACGATAGCTTTGGCCAAAATGCTGTCCATAGATACCGGCCACATAGAACTTGCTTTCACGCCGTTGGCATTGGGTTCGGTTTTTTGGTGCCGCACAAAGATTTTGCGCAAAATTTTCGCCAAAAAATGGCGTCCCGAAGATTTTCCCGACGAGCCAATGCCGGTTGACGGAACGATAAATCACGCCTTGGAACGAATCTTTCCCTTCGCGGCGCAAGACGCCGGATTTTACACCGGCTGTTTGATGGAGAGTTCATTTGCCGCCAATCACATGGAAAACGTAAAGTATTTGTCCGTCAACGAACCGTATCGCACGGTATTGCTCAAAAAAACGCTGAAAGCCTATGTGCCTGCGCGTTATTGGCCTGTTCTGCGACGCATCAAAAACATTTACGACAAAATCTTCCGTTAA
>CAJORE010000286.1 GCA_905236595.1 uncultured Selenomonadaceae bacterium
AGTGGTGCTACGCTGAGGAGGAATGACGCAGTATGCCGGAAAAAGACCCGGCAAGGGTGCGGACGAATTATGCAGCGTTTCCCTAAAACACCGGCAAAAGAAAAGGTCGGCAGTTTCGTTTTATCGGCAGGATTTTATCTTTGAAACGACGAAGTTTTTTGCAATATACGGTAAATACGAGGAAAGTTTATGATAGAGAATGGCTGAGGAGTGTTTGGCAATAAATTGAATTTTCGCGCATATTTATGAAACAAAAGGAGATAAAATTCTAATGAAAAAAAAGACGCTGGCTTTGTTGACCGTGGCTGTATCATGTTGGATGTCGGCCTCCGGGTTTGTTGCCGCAGAGGATCGCGTATATTATGGCTTTGGCGATGGCGAAAATACGGGGAATATCGCCGATGTGGATTGGGTTTTGAATGACGATTATCTTTTCTACGGAGGTCATCAAAACTTCTATGCCGCTTATACCAATGACGGAACTGTTTCCGACAACAGCATGACTATAAACGGCGGCACTTATACGGTTAACGGCGATAGTGAGTTCAGTTCCAACAGATACGCCAATTATTTTTACGGCGGATTAACCGTGAACAGCGGTAGCGCTACGGGCAACAGCATAATCATAAACGACGGAAATTTCATTAACGAATCCGGCACATGGCAAGCAGCCGGCATTTACGCCGCCAAGGCTACCGGCAGCGGTCATGTTGCTTCGGCTAACAGCGTTACGGTGAACGGCGGGAATTTCCAAGGGTACACTTATATTTCTGCCGGCCTTGGTTATAGCGTGGCCGATGCCGTAAACAATGACGTCACGGTCAACGATGGCGAGTTTGAAAAGGGCATTTACATTTTCGGCGGGCGGGCTTACAGCACGGGCAACACCGACGGCAATACGGTAAATGTCCACGGCGGCAATATCGGCGGCTATAGAGCGTTTATTTGGGGCGGCAAGGCCGATTCCGGAGATGCGCGCTACAATACGGTGAATTTGTCGGGCGGGGCGGTAGCTTCCATGCCCTCGGACGAAAGCATTTATGAGAGCAAGTTCACGGAGTATGAGCAAGGTGATGCCGAATTCTACGGAGGCTATGCCCTGTCGGGGGATGCTCTTTACAATACGGTCAACATCAGCGGCGGTTCTGTTTCCACCACCGGAACGGGTTTGGCTTACGGCGGATATTCCCGTACCGGCGATGCCAATTATAATACGGTAAACATTTCCGGAGGAAGTATTTCCAGCAAGCTTACTTTAATCGGCGGTTTCGCCGCCGCCGGCAATGCCTCCGGCAATATCATAAGCCTCGGCGGCGGCTCGGGAAACGGCGAAGTGTATCTTGTCGGCGGTATTACCATGGACAGTACGGGCAATGCCACCGGCAACAGGATTGCCGTTTACTTCCCGGCGAGATTGACGGATGTCTACGGCGGTGCTTATCTGACCGGTAACGATACCGACGGCTTTGTCCATAACGTAACCAACGACGGCGATTTGCTTACGGGTAACGAACTTTATCTTGCCGCCTCGGGCATAAGCGCCAATAATATCTATAATTTTGAGACTTTGTCCTTTAGGTTGCCTTCATCGTACCAATCGGGCAATCCCATGCTGACGTTGGTCGGTACGGACGGCGTTGATCTGACGCGCACCAATTTGGTTTTATCCGCCGCAGGGGATGTGCCTCTTGCCAAGGGGCAAACGATAAATCTAATTTCCGCGCAAGGGGAAATCAGTTATGGCAGTCAGACCACGGGGACGCTAAAGCAAGGCGTTTCCCTCGATTATAATTATACGCTTGGCAACGATTCCCACAATATGCAGGCAATCTTGGGCGAGGCGCAGGTGAATGACGAGACAAAATCACCGGTGGAAACCCGTGCGGCTCAAACGGCTCTTTTGAACCGGGGAACGGATTTGTTGGTGGCGGACGGTTTCCTTCAGGCGGAAAAAGCCGTGCAAACTAATGACGATACCGCTAAGGGCGAATGGTCGCCGTTTTTTGCCGTGCAAGGCGGCAAGTACCGCTATCGAACCGGTTCCCATGTGGACAGTCGCGGCGTAAATGCTGTTTTGGGCGTGGCCAGGGCAATCGGTTGCGGCAACGGTGAATTGGTTTACGGTTTGGCCGGAGAATATGGCAAAGGCAATTATGACAGCTATTACGCGAAAATGCATGGCGAAGGGGACAGCGATTATGTCGGCGCTTCAATTTTTGCCCGCCGAAAGCATAATGAAGGAATGTACTTTGAAGGCAGTCTCCGCATCGGCAGAACCAGAGCGGATTATGCTTCCCGGAATTTTACGGGATATGAGGGCAAGGCTATCGGCTATGATACCGACAGCAATTATTGGGGAGCGCACGTTGGCGCAGGTAAATCGTTTAGCTTGGCCGGAAACAACGAATTGGACGTCGCCGTCCGATATTTCTACAGCCATACGGGCAGCGATTCTGCCCGTATGACCACGGGCGAAGTTTATGACTTTTCGACCGTCAACAGCCATCGGCTCAGATTCGGCGCAAAACTTACCCATGCTTTCGACGCGGAGAGCAAAGGGTACCTCGGTGCTTATTACGAACGGGAATTGAACGGCGATGCCAAAGCCGCCGTAGCCGGATACGGCACCGCTACGCCGAGCCTCAAGGGCAACAGCGGCATATTTGAAATCGGGTGGTTGCACCGACCGAAAAACAACAATTTCACGCTAAAGCTTGGCGCCGTTGCCGCTTGCGGAAAGCAACGGGGTATTGCGGGTCAAATGGGCGTGACATGGCAATTCTAATAAGTTGTCGGTTGCAGTTTACGGTTGCCGCAGACAAAGCAAAAAAATCGGCGCGGGGCATTTGCCCTGCGCCGATTTTTGCTGTATGGTATAAGATAAGCACGTCCGTTTTTACGAAAACGGAATTTGTTGTAGAGTTCTCAATAGTTTGCACACCGCGAAAAGAAGGATTTTCGTCGGCGAGTAACGAATTGGGAACCGATTTTATTTCGGTTGCTATTTCGGTTGCGGTTTGCGGATTTTATATCATCTATGACGGAGAACGACACATGGACAAACTGGTGCAACGGATTCTTCATCGCTTGTCGCCCGTGTGGCAGGCAATAATATTCTTCTACCAACGCTTAATCGGTTATCACCGCATCAGCAGTTGGTTTGATATGGCCTCGGGGACAACATACTATTTCCTGCAGGGTTTTATACCGTTCTTGGTTTTTTTGGTCAATGTAATGTTGTTTGTAATGGCCTCGCAAATCGACGCGCTGTACGGCATGGTTGCGACATATATGCCCGATCGCATGGCCGGCCCTTTGATAGCCGACATAAGGCGAGTGGTGTCGGCGCGAAGCTCGTTGTGGATGTGGGTGACGGGGCTTGTATCTATGTACAGTTTCGTTCAGGGATTGGAGATTTTGACGCGGGCGACCGACAGTTTGGATTATGCCCATACCGAAGATTTGGCGCATGATACTCGCCAAAACCTATTGGTTCACATAAAAGGCATAATATTCACCTTTGGCTTAATGATAGTCATAATCTTGTCGTTGGGCTTGCCCGTCTTTGGCAATACGGTGGTTCATTACCTCGACGAAAATTTTGGTTTGCCGATAGCTTTCATTGCGCTGTGGGATATTCTGCGTTTCATCGTTCCCTTTGCCGTGTTGGTAATTTGGTTGACCTGCTTTTACATATTTGCGCCGCATACTTACACTCCGACTTTCCGGCAAGCGGCATTGACCGCCGTTGTCGTTACCTTCTTTTGGTTAGCTATGACGGCCGTATACAGTTGGTGTATGTTGCTTATCCCCAACATGGGAATTGCCTACGGATCATTGTTCGGCCTGTTCGCGCTCTTTCTGTGGTTCAAATTCATCGCCACCGCCATAATTTACGGCATCGAATTCCTTATGACGTTGAGCGAAATGGAATTGCGACAAAAAATCGAACACTTGCAGGAATCTCATTGAGAAACCGTTCATTTGCACCGCAAGCTTGGTTATATGTTCTGTAAAAATATATTTATTGCGGAGAAAGCACCATGGATTTGCAAACATTACCCTATGATTTAACCGTGTTTCCCTAAGTCTCCCCCGACCGTAACATTACCGTTAATGCAAAATAAAAAAATGGGGGGTTTGGGTTTCAACGCCCGACGAGCTAAGAAACCCAAACCCGAAATTTTGCTGTGTTCACCGTAATGCTATGGCGGGGGCTTTTGTGTCGTATTTCCTTAAAACGCCGGTACGACGGCACCTTTATAGTTTTCTTCTAAGAATTTCTTTATTTCGTCGCTTTTTACGGCTTTAATAAGTTCCTGAATTTCCGGACGACTTTCGTCACCGTCGCGTACGGCGATGATATTCACATAAGGCGAAGAGGAATCCTCCATAAAGAGCGCATCCTGCATGGGCGAAAGATCGACCTGCATGGCGTAATTGGTGTTTATAACCGCCGCCGTCACATCATCCAACGTGCGCGGCACTTGAGCCGCTTCCACTTCGTTGAATTTAATGTTGCGCGGATTGGAAGCAATATCCTGAACCGTGGCGCTTTCATTCGCGCCGTCCTTCAAGGTGATAAGCCCCGCTTTGGCGAGAAGCAACAAAGCGCGTCCACCGTTGGTGGGGTCATTGGGCAACGCAATGGTCGCGCCGTCTTCCAAATCCTTCAAGTCCTTGATTTTGCGCGAATATACGCCCATCGGCTCGATATGGATACCGGCGGCGCTTTTTATTTTTACTTCCTTATGCTCTTCAACAAAGTTTTTCAAATACTGCTCGTGTTGGAAGAAGTTGGCGTCGAGTTCCTTGTCGTTAAGCGCCAAGTTCGGCTGAACGTAATCGGAGAATTCGACAATGTCAAGTTTAATGCCTTCTTTTTCCAAGACGGGCTTTACCTTCTCCAGAATTTCCGCATGGGGTACGGCGGTTGCGCCCACCTTTAACGTTTTGGCGGCGGAATTTTGCTTGTCGCCGCTCGCGCCTTGTCCGCCGCCGCAACCGACAAGCGTCAAGCACACGAGTGCCGTGACGAGTGCCAATAATTTTTTCATTAAATCATCCTCCTGATGAGTTGATAGAGAGAAAATTTGCGGCTGTCCACAAAATGTTCGTCGCCGCATCGCATAAAAAACACTATGATTTTACTTCTTCTTCGTCGTTTTTGCAAGGGCGCGGCGTATGCCGACGCTTGCTTTATGCAGCGCCGTTTGTTATTATTAGCGTTAATGCAGGTCGTTGTTCTCGGCTCAAGGTATCGAGAAAGACGATTTTACTCAAAGGAGACATCGGTACATGAAAAAAAAATTTATTGCGCGATGCGGCGGCAAATTTAAGGCGCTGGCTGTTTATCTGGCCGCCGTTTGTTTCGCGTCGTCATCTTTTGCGACATCGTTGGCCGCGCCGGAACAAACGCCGGAGAGTGGCGCCGCGAACGAAAAAATCGTTATAAATATTGCCGGACGTTCGCTGGCTCTTTATAAAGATGACGAAAAAATCCGGCTTTACCCGATTGGCCCCGGAAAAATCACCACGCCAACTCCCACCGGCTATTATAAAATATTGTTCAAAGAAGTTAATCCGACGTGGATCGATCCGGGCGATGAACGGAACAAAATTCCCTCCGGCAAACACAATCCCCTTGGTTATCGCTGGATGCAGTTCCACAAAAATTACGGGATTCACGGAACGAATAAACCGGAGAGTATTGGCAATTTTGTTTCCAACGGCTGTATTCGTATGTTTGAACAGGACGTCGAAGCCTTGTTTGATTTGGTCAAAGTCGGCACGCCCGTTGAAATAACCTATAACCGCGTCGTTGTCGAGAAAATCGCCGACAATACCGTTGTTTACTACATCTATCCCGACGGCTACAATGCCCAGCCCTTGAAGGCGGCCGACGTTGAAAAGTGGCTTATGCCCTATGGCGTGGCGCCCTTTATCAGCACCGAGGACATCGAAGCCAAGATAAAAGCCTCCGACGGACAAGCGACCTACGTCGGCAAGGTGTATAACATCATGGTTGACGGCAAGCGCGTCGAAGGCAAAGCCGTACGCATCGAGGATATTTTGTATGTTCCCGTGGCACCGATCGCTCAATCACTTAATATCGACACGATAACGCGCCCCGGCGAAGGAGTCGTTGCCACTGGTTTCGGTGACGCCACCTATTATGAAAAGAAGGGCGCAATATATATCAACGCCGACGACACCGCAAGTTTGTTTAACTTGGACGGCTTTGTCTCAAAGAACGGCGTACTGACGCTAAGTTCGCCGCCCAAAGAGGAGAAACCCGCCGTACAATCGCCGCAGGCGCCAAAGAAACCTAAAGAAATCGAACCGACGGAAAAGTTGATAATTCGCACCGAACAGGATGTAAAACAGGAAGCCAAAGATAAAGCCCGCGCCGAAAAAGCGGCTCGCCAAGCGCAGGAAAAAGCCCGCGAAC
>CAJORE010000287.1 GCA_905236595.1 uncultured Selenomonadaceae bacterium
CATATCTTTAGGGAAATGATTGCAAATTCAAAAGACATTGTTAAGGAGAGTAACGATAACCATGCGAAGCGATATTGTAAAAAAAGGTGCGACCCGTTGCGCCCACCGTTCGTTGTTCCATGCCAACGGCTTCGGCCCTTCCGATCTCAAAAAGCCCCTCATTGGCGTATGCAATTCCTTTAACGAAATCATTCCCGGCCATATGCACTTAAAGAGCATCACCGAAGCGGCCAAGTTGGGCGTTGCGGCGGCGGGCGGCACTCCCATCGAATTTCCCGCCATCGGCGTTTGCGACGGCATTGCCATGGGACATACGGGCATGAAATATTCCTTGGCCAGCCGCGAGCTGATTGCCGATTCCATTGAAGCGGTGACAATGGCGTCGGGCTTTGACGGGCTTATCCTCATTCCCAACTGCGACAAAGTGGTGCCGGGGATGATTATGGCGGCGGCGCGGCTGAATATTCCTTCGGTCGTCGTTTCCGGCGGTCCCATGCTGGCCGGACGTTTGCACGGCAAAGACATCAGCGTCAGCCAAGCTTTTGAAGCGGCGGGCAAAATGACCGAAGAGGAAATGACGTACCTTGAAGCGCACGCCTGCCCGGGTTGCGGCTCCTGTGCCGGGCTTTTCACCGCCAACACCATGAATTCCCTGGCCGAAGCCATGGGCATGGCGCTTCCCGGCAACGGCACGATTCCCGCCGCCTATAACGGCGCAAGGCTCATGCTGGCCAAACAAGCGGGCGCCGTCGTGATGAATCTTATCAAGAACAACATTTTGCCGCGGGATATTCTGACTCGTGAAGCTTTGGAAAACGCCATTACCGTGGATATGGGCATCGGCGGTTCCTCCAACACCGTTTTGCACTTGACGGCCATCGCCCATGAAGCGGGCATCGAACTTCCTGCGCCGCTCTTTGACGAAATAAGCCGCCGCACGCCGTACATCACCAAATTGTCCCCGGCGGGTACGCACCATATGCAGGATTTGGACGAAGCCGGCGGCATAACGGCGGTTATGCACGAACTGTCCAAGAAAGACCTGTTGCATTTGGAGGCGCTGACCGTTACCGGCACGGTGAAGGAGCGTATCGAAGGGGCGGAGATTTTGCGCCCCGATGTTATCCGTACCGTTGACAATCCCTATAGGCCGACCGGCGGCATTGCTATATTAAAGGGCAACCTCTGTCCCGATTATGCCGTGGTGAAAGCCTCCGCCGTTGCGGAAGATATGCTCACCTATACGGGCAAGGCCAAATGCTACGACAGCGAAGAAGCGGCCATCGACGCCATTATGGGCGGCAAAATCCATGACGGCGACGTGGTGGTCATTCGCTACGAAGGACCGAAGGGCGGCCCGGGTATGCAGGAAATGCTCAACCCTACCGCCGCCATTACCGGCGCGGGGCTGAAAGTCGGGCTTATCACCGACGGACGCTTCAGCGGCGCCAGCCAAGGCGCGTGTATCGGGCATATTTCTCCCGAGGCAATGGAAGGCGGCCCCATTGCGCTTATACAAGACGGCGATGAAATAGCCATCGACATACCGAATCGTTCGCTTACGCTAAAGGTCGGCGATGACGAATTGGCGCGCCGCAAGAGCGAATGGACAAAACCCGAACCGAAAATCAAAACCGGCTATCTTGCCCGTTACGCCCGCATGACCACGTCGGCATCAACCGGGGCAATCGTAAAATAATTTTCGACGGAACCGTAGGAGTGTTTGACGTGAAAAAGTTAATCGGCACATTCGCAATAATGCTGGCGCTTTCGGCGACATCTCCCGCCTTTGCCGCAACAAATCCCTACACGGATTTGCCGACGGATCATTGGGCTTATGGCAGCGTAATTGCGCTTAGCGACGCGGGAATCGTGACGCCGTATGCCGACGGCACCTTCCGCGGCAATCAAAAGGCGTCGCGCTTTGATATGGCGGCTGTTTTTGCCGCGCTGGCCGAACGCGCCAACCTTCCGCGTGACGCCGCCCTTATGCAACCGTACACCGATCTTGACGACGCCGCGCTCTACCGCAGTTCGGTTGAAATCGTCACGCGTTGCGGCATAATGCAAGGCTACGGCAACAAGACGTTTCGCGGCGACAACTTCATCACGCGGTTGGATCTGGCGACGATGATTTATAAATACGAACACGCCTTCGGCATGATGGAGAACGTGGATATGGGGGCGCCGCTTTTTACGGACGTGCCGCCCGATCATTGGGCGTACACCCCGGTCATGTTCGCCGCCCGCAACAATATCATGAGCGGCTATGCCGACGGGACTTTCCGCGGCTCGCAAACCATTACCCGCTACGAAGTGGCGCTGATTATTGCCAAATTGCCGCATTTGGCGCTGTGATGCAATATCCTTTTAAAAAACCGGCTCCGCCGCGAACCGTTTGGTTCACGGCGGAGCCGGTTACTGCTGTTCGATGATTATTTTTTCAGAACCACGGGTGTGGAGCGATAACCTATGCCCATGCGGTCAATGCCCATGTCGATGAGTTTGAAGAAGTGTTCCTGCGTGCGAATACAGCCCGATCCTTTGACTTTTATTTTGCCTTCGCCGGCTTTCATCATGGTCTTAACGACTTCGACCGTGGCGCCTTTCACTTCCCCGCCGGTATAAAAGCCCGTGGAGGATTTGATGAAGTCCGCTCCCGCCGCCACGGCGCATTTCGTGCCGTCAACAATCTGCTCCGTCGTCAAAGCGTCCGTTTCGATGATGACTTTCACCTGCGTGCCGTATTTGTGGCAGACGTCAACGACGGCTTTGATGTCGGCGGTAACGTACTCAAGGTTGCCGCTTCGTAATTGTCCGTAATTGGCAACGATGTCAAGGTCGGCGATTTTGTATTGGCTGCAGTATTCCTCGGCTTGCTTTACTTTGCTTTCGGTTGTCGAAAGGCCGAAGGGGAAATCGCACACGACGCACAGTCCGGTGTCGGTGCCTTCCACCATTTTCGATACTGTCGGCAGGGAGGCGGGATTTATGCAGATCGTCGCGCAACCGAAATCAATGCCTTCTTGCGTGTACTTAATTATATCGGCTTGGGTAAATTCCGGTTTCAACACCGATTGGTCAATGTAACGCGCCAGTTCTTTGACGCTCATGTCGGCGGCTTTTTTGGTTGGTGTCATGCTGTTTCCCCCTTGGTATTTTGTACCATACATTTTGTTGGCTAAGTATAGCAATAAACGTTTATTTTGTCAATCGGTTCCTTACAGAAAAGCCGGTCGGGGAATCGCCCAAAAATTGTTTGTCGCCAAAAAAACTTCTTGCGTTGCCCGAAGGGATTATGTTATACTCAAGCGGTGTTGTGTGCGGTCCTCCGGTAAAAGCTCGCCGCGAACGCACGTATATCCGCAGGAGGAATGTATAATGAATATTATCGAAGTCTTGGAAAAAGAGCAGTTGAAAGATAATGTGCCGGATTTTGCTCCCGGTGATACGGTGCGCGTTCATGCGAAAATCGTCGAAGGGAACCGCGAGCGTATTCAGGTGTTTGAAGGGGCGGTAATCGCTCGTCAAGGGACGGGGCTTAGGGAAATGTTTACCGTTCGGCGCGTTTCTTACGGTATCGGTGTCGAGCGTATGTTCCCCGTTCATTCGCCGCGTATCGACAAGATCGAAGTCGTAAGGAAAGGCAAGGTACGCCGCGCCAAATTGTATTATTTGCGGCAACGTACCGGTAAAGCGGCGCGCATCAAAGAGAAACGTCCGACGAAATAATGATGTTTCATAC
>CAJORE010000288.1 GCA_905236595.1 uncultured Selenomonadaceae bacterium
ATTCATTTTTTCCTGTTTCGTGTATTCGTCAAGCCGGTCGCGCAAATGTTTGACGATGCCAAGCCCCAATTTTTGCGCCGCTTCGCTTTCGCCGTGGTGCTTGCCCGTCAGGGCGACCAAACATTCCGCCAATCCGCAAAAACCTATGGAATAGGAAGCGTGTTTCAAAACTCCGGCAATGGAGGAGTTCCACGCCAATTTATCGCTGTCCATCCATACGCCTTGCCCCATTAGGAAAGGGTAATTGTAAACGTGCTTGGCGGCAATGGTCTGCAACCTAAAGAGCAGATAATCATGGCTCAAAGTGATGTATTCATCGTAGAGCCGCCAAAATTCCTTTTCGTCGCGTTTGGCTTCCAAAGCTAACTTGGGCAAATTTATCGTGACGAAGGAAAAATTGCCGCGGCTGCCGGATTCCTCTTTGCCGTTTACGTTGCTCATGACCCGCGTGCGGCAACCCATGGTGGCCACATAGCTGTTGTAGTCGCCGGGCTTGTAGTACTGAAGATTATAGGGAGCGTCAAGGTTCACAAAATTCGGGAAGAGCCGCTTGGCGCTCACCTTGCAGGCCAAAAGGAACAAATCGTAATTGGGATCGTCCTCGTTATAGTTTACGCCTGCTTTAAGCTGAAAGACGCTGATGGGGAAAATGGGCGTTTCGCCGTTGCCCAGTCCCGACCAAATGGCGTTTAACACCTCGCGGGTGGCAAGGCGTCCTTCGGGCGTTGTGTCCATGCCGTAATTTATCGACGAGAAGGGGACTTGCGCTCCGGCGCGGCTGTGAAGCGTGTTAAAATTGTGAATGAGCGCTTCCATGGCTTGATGGGTTTCTTCCTCAACGGCGCGGCATGCCAAACGATAGATGTAGCGGGCGTCCTTTTCGAGCGAATCTTCCGGCGCGGCAAATTCGTTGTGCAATTCGGCGTGCAATGTATTGGCAACGGCTTCGATTGCCGCCGCGTCGTCGTGATTTTCGCTGTAACGGCAACGGGCAAAATCAAGGGCGCCTTCAATGCGTCGGCAAATTGTTCCGTCGTCCTCCATGTCCAAACGATAAACAAGGGCGCGGCGAATTTCGCTCAGAACGGCTTTCCTGAATGATTTGGCGACGCCTTCCGCCATAGCATAGTCAAAGGCGTTTATGGATTGTCCGCCGAACATATCGTTTTGGTTGGACTGAATCGCAATGCAAGCCAGCGACGCATAAGCGCGGATGGAGTTCGGTTCGCGCAAAAAGCCGTGTCCCGTCGAAAAGCCGCCGCGAAAAAGTTTCAACAAATCAATTTGGCAACAGTTGAAGGTGATGAGCGAAAAATCCTTGTCGTGAATATGGATAAAATTTTGTTTGTCGGCGGCGGCAAATTTTTCCGGCAGGACGTAGTTGTCCACGAAATGTTTGGCGCCCTCCGCCCCCAATTTCAACATGATGCCCATGGAGGCATCGGTGTTGATGTTGGCGTTGTCGCGTTTCATGTCAACATTTTCGGCATCGGCGAAAAAAATCTCGCGGTAACTGTCCATAAGATGCTTTTGAGCGCGGCGACGTTCTTCATGACGGTGACGGTAGCGAATGTATTTCTTGGCAATGTCAAAGGAGCCGTACTTCATCAGCTCTTTTTCGACAATATCCTGTATTTCTTCGACTTCGATGTTTTGGCGCGGGGCGATTGCCGCCTCCACGCTGTCGGTGACGGCGGCAACGTCCGCCGCCGTCATTTCCTCATTGCTGTCGCCCACCGCCTTGGCGATGGCGTTGTAAATTTTGGTTTTGTCGTAGGGGACGGTATGTCCCGAACGCTTGGTAACGGTTTCGATTGCCATGTGTACTCCGTAAAATCATTTGTTGATAATGAGCGCGATGAAAACCAGATCTTCGCTGTCTGAAGCATTGGCGATGCCGTGGATTTCCCCGTCCGGACAAAAAGTGGTGATGCCGACGCCGATTTTTTTCTCGGTGCCGTTGTCGTTGTAAAGCGCCGTGCCGGACAAAATGTGGTAAGTCTCCGTATTGCCTTTATGCGGATGAACGCCGATGGAGGCGCCGGGCGGAATCGTCACCTTGGCAAACATACCGCATTTGCCGTCAAGCTCTTCTTGTCCCAAAAGATGAGTAATGGTAATTTCGCCGTTGCCGCCGGCTTTGTTGGCGGCTTTTATGCTGTTGCTTTCGATGTACATGGTGAACGCTCCTTTTTTTATTTTGGGTATTGCCGAAAAAACTTCGCGGGGATGACGTCCGTCGCGGACAGTTTTACC
>CAJORE010000289.1 GCA_905236595.1 uncultured Selenomonadaceae bacterium
CCGCGGCAAAAAGGTAGCTATGACTCGTGCCTTGGCAATTTTGCCGCGTTGCCCGATAAGAGATTTTAGCGGTATGTCATCCAAAATGTAATGAATGGTGCTGTACCCGACGCAATAATAGCGCGTGGGATCGTCTACCGTGTGGGATGAGGCAAGTTGCGCCTGTGCCGCCTGCACTCCGGCAAAATCAAGGGTACGCTCCTGTTCTTCGGTGATAACGCCGCCGATTTCCGTTTGCGCTTCGCTGGTCATTGTATAAAGAGCGCGTCCGGCGGCGGCGACGGCGGCGCTGTTTATTTTAAGGCCGGTCATTTCCTCAAGTTTGTTTTTGACGCTTTTTACAATGGCGGCAACTTGAGGGACATCATGAATTTGCCCGTCGAGCATGGCGCGGGTTTTATGTTCTTGTCGCGTGGTGGCGATTATTTTTAAGTCGCCGTTCTCGTCGGTTTCGGCGACGATGCCGATGACGCTCCGCGTGCCGATGTCGAGGGCAAAAATTCGGTCATCGTCTTTTGCTTCGACGGCAAGTGATTCAGCTGCGGTTTCCGGCGCTTTTTTGTCAGCGTTGTCGGTTGTTCCGTCGATTAGCGGTTCGCCTTTTTGTCTGTCGGTGTCGGCGGTTGCGGGTGATGTCGGTGTTACGTCCGTCGGTGTGGCGGCATCTGCTTTAGCGTCGTCGGCTGTTGCCGAATTTTTGTCGGGAGTTTGGCTGTCGGCGACTTTAATAAGAGAATTATCGGACGCCGGCTCTTGTTTTACGGCGGCTCTTGATATGTTGGCGGCATTGACCGCATTATTGCGTTTTTTCTTGGACATTCATCGGTTCTCCTTGTAGGAATTATCGTTTCATTATAACCGAATATGCTCTGAAATGAAAGAGAAAAACCCCCATGCGGGGGTGAAAAAAATCACATGAATTCGTCGGCCGCAAGCACGGCGACAAAAGTACCGAAATCGGCGTAAATATTCAGCAACAACTGATTGTTGCCATGAGGAACGATATTTTTGTTCCAACGCGGCAACCCCAACTCCGCTTCTTGGTTGCGTCCGGCAAGCTGGATACAAAAAAGACCGTTGATTACGTTTAGAAATTCTTCCAAGCTGTCAATGGCAAGATCGTCCACGGCGGTCAGATCTTCTTGGCTGTACCGTGCAGACAGTTCGATGAAAGCCGCTTCTTTGGCAACAAGTCCGCCGACGAAACTGACATCGCCGGCTATATGTTGCGACACTTCGTAAACAAGCCCATCGAACAATTCTGCTGTCTGTGCAAACGGTTGCGGATCTATAACGACCGGCGTATGCAAAAAATCGATCAACTGATCCATCAACAACTTTACATAGCTACCGTATATTTCCCGCTCCTCACGCGACAACGTAGCGCCGACCGTGGCGATTACATTGTCAATAGGATCGGCTACGTCGGCTTCGTAGGCGTCAAATTCCCTTTCGACAGAAGGATAGTCCATGACTTTATTGTCAATCAAAGATTGGGCAAAACGCAAACTCTCGCCGGGCATCTGACGGTGGAGCCGTTGCAACTGGTCGTTGGTCAGCAAGTTTTTTTGCAGGACATCCTTACCGAAAGCGGACGAAGATGATGTATCGACGGTCAATAGTTGTTCGCCGGTCAACATATGCATTTTTAGCGCCATTAACGGTAGCTGCGGATCTCTGTCGCGAATGTCTTTGAGGAGCGGACGCAAACTTGATACAGCTATTTTGCCTTCATTTACAAGACGTTGCGCCAGATAATTACTGTTCATTATGTCCCGCCCGCTTTCGTATTTGCTCGACGGCTTTCTTTATTTGTTCGCTGGTGTACGGTTTTTGAATGAAATCAATGGCTCCCATTTTAAGGGTCTGCATAAGTTTCTGCGGCGTCCCGGCCGATGAAAGCATAACGACGGGTATTTCGGGACTCACCTCCCGAATTACCTGCAACGCTTCAATACCGCCGACCTCCGGCATGACGATGTCCAAAATCACCCCGTCGGGATGTTCTTGCAAGTCGAGCATGATGGCTTCTTTGCCGTTTTCCGCTTCAATAACTTCGCAATTTAGTTCCTCAAGTTCGGCGCGAAGTTTCTTTCTCAGCAACTTCGAGTCGTCGGATATCAATATCTTCAGTTTAGCGTCTTCCAATTACTTTCCCTCCCGTAACGATGGGATTATTTTTATCGGGATAAAAACACCTGCCGTTACTTATTCGCCGCCGCCTTTTTTTTTCCTTCTTTTGCGGCAACGATTTTGCAAAATTGACCATGGTACTCATGATGTCGTACGGTGTCGTCATGATAAGTCGGTTTGCTTGCCGAATTTGGCAAGCACCGCCAAAAATTCCTTGCCGTATTTGCGGAGTTTGTATTCGCCGACACCGGAGACATTCAGCATCTCTTGCGAGTTTTTTGGCATACGCTTGGCCATATCGCGCAAATTGGCGTCGGAAAAAATCATATACGGCGCGATGTTGTCACGTTTTGAAATATCAAGGCGCAGACGCCGCAATTCTTCGAAAACCGGTTCGTTGTTTTCACCATGTTCGTCGGTGGTGTAGCGTCGTTCCAAAATTTTGGGCATGGTCAAAAAAACTTGCCGTTTGCCGCGCATAACATCATTGCCGGCCGCCGTTGTCTGCAACACCGGATAGGCGTCTCCGACTGCCGCCAAAAAATTTTGCGCCGTAAGCGCTTGGATCATTAAGTTTATTTTTTGGCGGGGCGTGTTTTTCATTATGCCGTAAGTGCTGAGCCTGTAAAAACCGAGTTCCGTTATGCGTTTGGCCTTGGAGCCGTGCAATACGTCGGTCACGAGTGCCGCCCCGTAATTGTTGCCGTACATTTTGTGCATCCTGGTGACGCATGACAGGATTTTCTGTGCCTCTACCGTGGCGTCGAATTTGTTTTTGGTTTCGATGCAATTTGAGCAGTTGCCGCAAGTTTCGTTGCGCGGTGACGTATCGTTGAAGTAACGCAAAATAAATTCGCGCAGACATGAGCCGCCGGTGGCGTAATTTTCCATTTGCCGCAAAAGTTGCATATTGTGCGCTTTGCGTTTTTCATCGTCGGTTGACACATCTATCAAATAACGGCAAGTAAAAAAGTCGGCGGTGGAATAAAGGAGTATGCAGTCGGCCTTTTCGCCATCACGTCCGGCGCGTCCCGCTTCTTGGTAATAGGCCTCGATGTTTTTGGGCATATTGTAGTGAATGACGTAACGAACGTTTGACTTGTCGATGCCCATGCCAAATGCGTTGGTGGCGACAATAACCTGCGCCCGGTCGTACAGAAAATCTTCCTGCGCCGTTTCTCGTTCGGCGTCGCTCAACCCGGCATGATAACGGACGGCGGCAAATTTTTTCTTGAGCAGAAAATCGCACAGTTTTTCCACATCCTTGCGGGTTGAAGCGTAAATCACGCCGGCCTCGTTACGATGGGCGTGCAAATAATCGACGATAAACGTGCGTTTGGCACCAGCGTTCCCGTGGTGTACGGAAAAATACAAATTGGGGCGGTCGAAACCGCCGACGAATACTGCCGGATCGTTAAGGCGCAGTAATTTTATGATGTCGGTTTTTACTTCGGGCGTTGCCGTCGCGGTAAAGGCAGCGACGATGGGCTTTTGGGGAAGCGTCGCGATAAACGGCGCAATGTTGCGGTATGCCGGACGGAAATCATGCCCCCATTGACTAAGACAATGTGCTTCGTCGACGGCAATCATGGCGATTTTGACACTTGACAGTACGGCGATAAAATAATTTGACTCCAACCGCTCCGGCGCAACGTAAACAATCTTTGTCAGACCCGCCGTAATTTGGTGAAGCCTTGAAGTTGTTTCGTCGGGCGACAGCGACGTGTTTATGTAAGTTGCCGCCACTCCCTGCTCGTTTAAGGCGTCCACTTGGTCTTTCATGAGGGAAATAAGCGGCGATATGACCAAAGTTATACCGTCTTTAATCATAAGCGCCGGGATTTGAAAGCACAATGACTTACCCGCGCCCGTGGGCATTATGGCAACCGTGTCGCGCTTGTCTAATATACTGGCGATTACGTCTTTTTGCTTGGCGCGAAAAGAATCGTAACCGAAAAACCGCGCCAAAATATCCCGTGCGCGTTTCATATTCTCATTATCCGTCATGATACCTTTTCTCGCAAAATTTCTTTTGCTTTGTTAAGTTGTGTGTCTTCGCCGGTTGCTTTGTCGAGTGCTACGGTAATGTCGGGGGTTATTCCCGTGCCGTCTATGGACGTGCCGTTCGGCGTATAATACTTGGCGATGGTAATTTTTATGGCGTCATCGCGGAACAAAGGAAATACGGCTTGGATTGATCCTTTGCCGTATGAGGTTTCGCCGACGATTGTCGCCGCCTGCGTATCTTTCAAAGCTCCCGCTAAAATTTCCGATGCGCTGGCGCTGTTGCCGTCGATTAAAACAACCATGGGGCAGGGAGTTTTCTCTAATTTGGACGTGTATTCTTCCCGTTTGCCGTCTTTTTCTATGACAGAGACAATGGTTCCCTTCGGGACTATCAAGTCGGCTATGTCGACGACGCTGGTCAAAAGTCCGCCGGGATTTTGGCGCAAGTCGATGACCAATCCTTTCATGCCCTGTTGCGTCAAATTGTCCAATGCTTGTCGAAATTCGGCGGCGGTGTTCTCGGCAAACCCGGCTATGCGAATGTAACCGAAGTTTTCTTCGCCGTCGAGCATTGTCCCAACCGCTGTCGTTACCTTTATTGAATCGCGAGTAATAGTGAAAATTTTGTCGTCTTCGCCGTCGCGGCGAACGGTCAGACTGACCTGTGTGCCTACTTTGCCTCTTATGCGCATGGCCACTTCTTCGGCTTTTATATCGGTCACCGGTGTGCCATCCACGGCGATTATTTCGTCGTTGGCTTTTAATCCGGCACGCGCCCCCGGCGTATCGTCAATTACGGACAAGATGCTGACTTTGTCATCCTTAAAACCCATGTACACCCCGATGCCGCCGAATGAGCCTTCGGTTTGTTCCGTCAAACGACTGTACAGTTCCGAATCCATGTATATGGAATGAGGGTCGTCTAAAGATTTCATCATGCCGTTTATGGCGCCGTCCATAAGTTTTTCGTGATCGGTATTATCGACATAACGGGTTTCGATGATGCGCAACGCCCCGGCGAAACGCACGGCGTTGCTGATTTTGGCGGAGTTGGTAAGCCCCAACGCCACGGCCTCAAGACCGATGGTCGTCGCCGCCGACACAATGACGGCAACGACGACAACGGCTATTGTTTTCTTCACACTCATATTTATATGTTTCCGCTTATCATAAATACGTCCAAGGGCTGGTCGGTTCGCCGTTGACGCGAACTTCAAAATGGCAGTGCGGACCCGTGGAATTACCGGTTGAGCCGCAATAGGCAATGGTTTGACCCGTGGAGACGCTTTGTCCGACGCCTACGGCTAAGGATTGATTGTGGCCGTATAACGTCGATATGCCGCCGCCGTGACTGATTATTACCGTGTTGCCGTAACCGGATATCCAACCGGCGTATTCGACCGTTCCGCTTGCCGCCGCCACTATCGGAAGTCCGTAATCGCCGCCGATGTCGAGGCCGCTGTGATAACGTTGCGTACCGAAAATTGGATGTGTGCGCCAGCCGTATTCGGAGGTGATAGGCCCGGACAGGGGCCAGACGAATGCACCGGAACCGCCGCCACCGCCATTGTCACCGCCGCCGCTGTTATTGCCGCTGTCACCGCCTGTGGCGAACGACGGTTGTGCGGCGGCGATGCGACTTTGACGGAGCATTTCTTCAATTTGCTTGCTGGCCGCCATAAGTTCGTCATACTGCCGATCAACAGTCGCTTTATCATTTTCAAGCTTGTCGAGCATTTCCCGCTGTTTGCGTTGCTTTGCCTCCATGCGCTCCTTGGCTTCTTCGGCGCGGGCGACTTGAATCTCCTGTTCGGCGCGGTCGCGTTCAAGGGTTTGGCGAATGTTCTCAAGTTCCTGTTTTGTTCCCAAAACCGCTTGCACCAAGTCATAATCTTGGGCAACAACGTGCTTTAGAAGATCCATGCGCGTCATTAAATCTTGAAAATCTTTTGCGCCGAACAACACATCAAGATAACTGATTTGTCCGTTGACGTAAATATCACGCACCCGTGTCCGTAGGGTGCCGACTTTTTTCTTGTAGTTTTGTTCCGTTTCGTAAAGATCGTCCTCGTTTTGGTCGATGCGATCCAAAATGACATTCAAATCCGCCTTGACAGCGCGGTAGTCGGCAACGGCGGCATCCGCCTCCTCGTCGATTAAACGTTTTTCTTCGGACACGGTATTTATGCGTGAGCGAAGTTCGTCGCTTTGGCGCAACCGTTCTTCGGCTTGGCGATCGTATTCGGCTTTGTCGTCCTCAAGAGAGGCGAATACCGGCGTATGAACGGCGGCGGCGAAAAACATTGCCGCAGTCAACGTTGCGATTTTTTTTTGCTTATTCATAATCATACTTCTAAGAAACGTTTCAGAGAAATGGTGCTGCCGATTGTGCCGATGACGATGCCGCTTAAAATTATGCCGGCAGCCACATAATTCATGAACGGATATTGCGGCAAAAGCGGGAAAAAGGTTAGCGTGCCGTAAATTTTTGCCGCCGTTGCCGCATAAAAACTCCGCAGGGCAAACGCCGCAATTAAGCCGCCGATAAAACCCAATACTGCGCCTTCCAAGAAGAACGGCCAACGAATAAACCAATCCGTCGCTCCCACATATTTCATTATGGCGATTTCTTTGCGGCGGGCAAATACCGTCAGTCGAATGGTATTGGAGATAATAAAGAGCGTCGCGCCCGCCAAGAGCGCCATAAGCACTACGCCGAACAAACGCATAAGGCGCGTAATGTCAAAAAGATGCTCTACGACGTCTTGTCCGTATTTGGCGGATTCCACGATGCTCATATCGGCTATGGTATCGGCGGTGCTTTGTACCAATGTCGGTTCTTTCATGGTAACTTCAAAGGAATCGGGCAACGGATTCTCGTCGCCTAATGCATCAAGCAAGTAGCTTTGGTCGCCAAGTCGTTCGCGAAAACGTTTCAATGCGTCGTCACGGCTGATATACACCGCATTTTCGACACCCGGCAAATCGAGAATTTTCTTTTTCAAGTCGTCCTGTTCGCTTTTTGTGGCATCGTCAACGAGATAGACATTTATTTGCACCTGTGATTCAAGCATTGTCGCCATACGGTTCATATTAAGCACGAGGAGTAAAAATACCCCGGCGACGAACAGCGAAACGGCGACGGTACCGATGGAAGCAAAACTCATCCAGTTGTTTCGCCACAGGGATATGCCGACTTCGCGAATAAAATATTCGCCGGTACTAAGCTTCATAGCCATATCCCCCTCGTTGCTCGTCACGCACGATATGTCCGTCCTCGATGGCGATTACACGCCGTTGCATGGTATCGACGATGGTTTTGTCGTGCGTTGCCATGACGATTGTCGTACCGGCGGCATTTATGCGGCTGAAAATATCCATAATGTCCCAGCTTGTTTCGGGATCCAAATTACCCGTCGGTTCGTCGGCGATGACGATTGCCGGATCATTGACGATGGCGCGGGCAATGGCTACGCGTTGCTGTTCGCCGCCGGATAATTGAGAGGGAAACGATTTATACTTTTCGCGTAAGCCCACTATATCCAAAACCGTGTTGACGCTTCTTTGCATCAAACGGCGTGGAGCTTCGATTACTTGCATGGCAAACGCCACATTTTCGTAAACGGTTTTATCCGGCAAAAG
>CAJORE010000290.1 GCA_905236595.1 uncultured Selenomonadaceae bacterium
AGCGGCTCTTTTTCGGCGGCAAGCCGTGCGGCGTTTACGCCCGCCATAAGTCCCGCCGCCGCCGACTCTACATAACCTTCGACCCCGGTCATTTGTCCGGCGAAAAAAATCTGCGGCGCTTTTTTTAGTTGCATGGTCGGCAACAAAAGTTGCGGCGAATTTATGAATGTATTGCGATGCATGACTCCATAGCGAACAAATTCGGCGTGTCCAAGCCCGGGTATCAGCGAAAACACCCGCTTTTGCTCCCCAAACTTGAGTTTGGTTTGAAAGCCGACGATATTGTATAACGTCGCCTCGGCGTTATCCTGTCGTAATTGCACAACCGCATGATATTGTTCGTTCGTTACGGGATTATTAAGTCCCACCGGCTTTAGCGGTCCAAACAGCAACGTATCTTTGCCGCGCCCGGCCATTTCTTCTACGGGCATACAGCCTTCAAAAAATTTCAAATCATCAATATCATGGCGCGGCGCAGGTTCGGCGGCGACAAGTTCCCGCCAAAATTCCTCGTATTCCTCTCGGTTCATCGGACAATTTATGTAGCTCGCTTCCCCCTTGCCGTAACGCGAGGCAAAAAAAGCACGGCTCATATCTATTGATTCGCGAGTAACAATCGGCGCGGCGGCATCGTAAAAATAAAAATACTCGCTTCCCGTGTACCGTGCAATATCCGCCGCCAGCGCATCGGCAGTCAAAGGCCCCGACGCAATAATCGTTACGGCATCATCGGTGCGCGGGATAGTCAAAATCTCTTCATTGACGACGGTTATATTTTCGTGATTGCGTAAAGTTTCCGTCACCAACCGCGAAAATTTTTCCCGATCTACTGCCAAAGCTCCCCCGGCAGGGACGGCGGTTGCGTCGGCGGCACGCATAATAAGCGAATTCATGCGGCGCATTTCTTCTTTTAAGACGCCAACGGCGTTCGTAAGCCCGGCCGCCCGCAATGAATTACTGCATACCAATTCGGCAAAGTTGCCGCTCTTGTGCGCCGACGTTGATTTTTGCGGACGCATTTCAAACAACGTGACTTTCATGCCACATTCGGCGACTTGCCACGCCGCCTCGCTACCGGCAAGTCCCGCACCGACGATTATGACACTTTTTATGGCGCTCATTTACCAACCGCTTTCTTTGTCGACGCTTTGGTCTTAATCGTCTTGTCGGCGTTTTGTTTCGGCGATACCGCCGCGCTTTTCGCCGCCGCCCGTTCCTCATTATCGGTTGTGTCGTGCGCGGCATTTCCCGCATCGGCCTCTTTGGCGGCCGCTTCTTTATTTTGCCGGCGTGCCAATACTTTGTTTATCGGGTGATCGACACGACTGGCGCAATCATCGCGACTGCAATAGACAATCGGCTCGCTGTTTTTTACGTTATGCACAAACATTGCCGCGCCGCACACTTGACACACGGCACCCGTCGGCGCATCCCACGACGTAAAGTCACATTCCGGATAGTTGGCACAACCGTAGAAAGTACGTCCGCGCTTACTGCGCCGCTCAATGACAGCGCCGCCGCATTTTGGACATTTGGCTCCGGTATCCTTTAATATGGGCTTGGCATTCCGACATTCAGGAAATCCGGAACAAGCTTGAAATTTACCGTAACGTCCCAACTTAACAACCATCGGTCGGCCGCATTTTTCGCACACCTCGCCCGTATATTCGACGGGCAATTCGACTTGTCCGATTGCCTCGTCGGCTTTTGTCAGTTCCTTTTCAAAAGGCGGGTAAAATTCATTGAGCAACTCAGTTTTGTCCATCTGTCCGTCGGCAATCTTGTCGAGTTCGTTTTCCATTTTTGCCGTGAATTTTACGTCCACAATATCACCGAAATACTCTTCCAACATGGCAATAACAAGCCGCCCGATTTCCGTCGGTCGAAACGTCTTTTCGCTGCGGCGCACATATCCGCGTGCCAAAATCGTGTCAATTATCGGTGCATAAGTGCTTGGCCGACCGATTTCCTTTTCTTCCAACGCCTTAACGATTGAAGCGTCATTATACCGCGGCGGCGGCTGGGTAAAATGCTGTTCCTTCAGGACATCAACCAACGCAAGCTTATCGCCGACGGATAACGGCGGCAAATCAATGTCTTTTTCCTGCCTGTCATCACCGCTGTCCGTATAAACGCGCAAAAAACCGTCGAACACCCGCCGCGATCCCTTCAGCGCACAAAAATACTCATCGCCCGCCGTCACCTCCGCCGTGACCGTATCATAAACGGCGGCTGTCATCTGACTGGCGGCATACCTCTGCCAAATCAAACGATAAAGCTTAAATTGTTCCTTGCTGAGATATTGTTCGACGCTCTCGGGCGTCAAAGTTATATCGGTGGGGCGAATAGCCTCGTGGGCATCTTGCGCTTTCTTTTTGGTTTGATAAACGGGAGCTTTGGTCGGCAAGTAATCCTCCCCAAAGGTCGTGCCAATGAAAACACGGGCGGCTTCTTGCGCCGTTTCGGCTATACGAACCGAATCCGTTCGCATATAGGTGATAAGTCCGACAAAACCTTTTGCGCCCAAAGCCACACCTTCATAAAGCTGTTGCGCAAACATCATCGTCCGTTTGGAAGTGAAATTCAACTTATGCGAAGCATCCTGTTGCAAACTGCTGGTTGTAAACGGCGGCGCCGGGCTTTTCTTGCGTTGGCCGTTTTTGACGGCGGTGACAACAAACGTTTGTTGTTTTATTGCGGCGGCAATCTTTGCCGTTTGCTGTTCGTCCTTGAGCGGCAAAAAAGTCTTGCTATTCAAATCGTCGGCGCCACGAACAAGTTTATTGTCACCCATGCGAGTAATGCCCGCTGTCGGCAAAGCTTTCTTGTCCTTTTTCAGTTTGACGTCAACCGTCCAATATTCCTCGGGCGTAAAACTTTCAATTTCCTTCTCCCGATCGCACAACATCTTGACGGCAACGGATTGCACCCGCCCCGCCGACAATCCTTTTTTGACTTTGCGCCACAACAAAGGGCTTAGTTTGTAGCCAACAATTCTGTCCAATATGCGCCGCGCCTGTTGGGCATCAACTCGCGCCATATTTATGGGTTGCGGTTTATCAATCGCTTCTTTTATGGCGGTTTTGGTAATCTCGTTAAACACAATGCGGCAATCGGCAGTCGGATCTATCCCCAATATGTACGCCAAATGCCAAGCAATAGCTTCGCCTTCGCGATCGGGGTCGCTGGCAAGATAAATTTTCGCGGCGGCCTTGGCATCTTTTTTGAGTGCTTTTATCAACTCGCCTTTACCGCGAATGTTTATGTACTTCGGTGTAAAATCATGTTCGGTGTCAATGCCGAATTGACTTTTCGGCAAATCGCGCAAATGCCCCATGGAAGCGCAAACTCTGTAGCCTCTGCCCAAATATTTTTCAATCGTCTTGGCCTTGGCGGGAGA
>CAJORE010000291.1 GCA_905236595.1 uncultured Selenomonadaceae bacterium
ACAGCCAAGCCGAACCGAAGGCCGCCGCCGTCGGCGTTTCGAATACGACGGCGGCGACAGAGCTAAGGATGGCGCAAACAGCAATTTGCGCCGTGCTTAACTCGATGGCGTCAACCGCCGCAGCATATTTGGCGATGAACAAAATATGCATTGTCCAAAAAAAGGCGCTGACCGTTACGATGACGTCACCTACGTTTAGGGTAACGCCGCTGCTTATGGACAAAAAATACAGCCCCGTCAGCGCCAACGCCGCTCCTAACCAATTATTAAGTCGGATGCGACTGCCCGTCAAAGCGGCGCAAATGGGGACAAGGATAATGTACAGACACGTTATGAACGCCGTCTTCCCCGCCGTGGTATAGAGCATGGCGACTTGTTGCAAGCTGGTGGCGAAGAACATTATGCAACCGGCTTGCAGTCCGCGAATATAGCCGCTTTTGTATGTCCCGGCGCGGCGCGCTCTTGCGCGGGAGGCGCGAAAACAAACGAGCACCGCCAACAGGGACAACAGCCCGAGAACATACCGCGCACCGGCGTACGAGAACGGTCCTAAGTTCTCCATGCCCGTCATTTGGGAGACGAAGGTCGTCCCCCAAATGAATGCCGCGCCAAACAGCGCCAAATTACCGCGTAATTTCGTGCTCATACCGGCGCAACCGCAGGGGCGAACATTGCCGAGCGCTCTTGGACACGCCGCATCATGGCGGTGTAGCACGAGAGGATATTCTCTAAAATTGATTTTTCGGCATTGGCCTTGCCGCGAACGTCAAAAAATTCGCATATTTCGCGATAAGCCGCCGTGTCGTCGTCGTCGTAGATGTCCGTCAGTAATTGTCGCGTATATGCGTAACCTTCGCTACGGTCGGTTTTCAGCGGCGACAGCAACAGATAATACACGGCTTTTAAGCGATCCTCAAAATCGAATACGCAAGGACCGATGCGTCGCTTAAAGTGTATGGAAATAACCTGTCCGATCAGGAGCTTGACATCGACCCAACGATTGTCGTTAATGACGCGACAGCCGAGCCGTTTAAGATCGCCGGCTATGCGTTCGTAAGCGTCGAGCCGTTCTTTCCATACGCCGGAAAGCAACTTGCGGTAGAACCGCTCCGTTCGCTTTGTCTTCATGTTATCTCCTGCGCAACAATCATGCTTCTTCTTCGCTCACGGGTTCGTCGCCGTCGTCTTCGGCAGAATCCTTGGCGCCTTTTTTCTTTTTGGCGCCGCCGCGCAAGCGGTTTATCATTTCCGGATCTTTTATGGCTTCGCGGATTTTGTTTTCGATTTCTTCTTTCAAAGCGGGATCGGCTTCGATGGTCAGCCGCGCATTGTTGCGTCCTTGCCCCAAACGCTGTTCGCCGTAAGAATACCATGCGCCGCTCTTTTCGATGATGTCCAAAAGCGCCGCCGTATCAATCAAAGCGGCCGTTTTGGACACGCCCTCGCCGTACATTATGTCAAATTCCGCCTGCCTGAAGGGGGGGGCGACTTTGTTTTTGACGACTTTCACGCGGACGCGGTTGCCGATGATGTCGGCGCCTTGTTTTACCGTATCGAATTTTCTGACTTCCATGCGGAGCGACGAGTAAAATTTAAGGGCGCGTCCGCCGGTCGTGACTTCCGGATTGCCATACATGACGCCGACCTTTTCGCGCACTTGGTTGATGAATATGACCACGGCGCGGGATCTGCCGATGGCGGCGGTTAATTTGCGCATGGCTTGGCTCATAAGGCGGGCGTGCAGACCGACGTGCGCCGCACCCATGTCGCCTTCGATTTCCGCTTTGGGGACGAGCGCCGCCACCGAATCGACCACCACAATATCGACGGCGCCGCTGTTCACCAAAGCATCGACAATGTCGAGGGCTTGTTCGCCGTTGTCGGGTTGGGAAACCAAAAGATCGTCGATGTTTACGCCCAATTTTTGCGCGTACAAGGGATCCAAGGCGTGTTCGGCGTCGATAAATGCGGCTATTCCGCCGTTCTTTTGCGTTTCGGCGATAATGTGGAGCGTGACCGTTGTCTTGCCGGAAGATTCCGGGCCGTATATTTCGATGATTCGCCCGCGGGGAACGCCGCCCACGCCCAGCGCTATGTCAAGGGGCATAATTCCCGTGGGAATCGTTTCGACGTTCATGGAGCTTGCCGCTTCGCCCAAGCGCATAAGCGATCCTTTGCCGAATTCCTTCTCCATACGCTTGATGACGGCGTTTACGGCGGCACGGCGATTGTTTTTGTCGTCGTCCGTTTCCTTGGGGTCTTTATTTTCTTTGGTCGCTTTTCCCGGCTTGGCGGACTTGGTTTCTTCCGCCGCCGGAGCCGCGACTGCTTGTTCGTCGAAAATTTCGTCCATGGGTAAAGTTTTTTCTCCTCCTTTTTATTCTTTTTGCAAAAAATGTATTTTCATATTTTTTTCATACAAGGCAATTATAGCGAAAAATACCCGCCTATGCAATAGTTTCGGGGGACACATTAACATTAAGG
>CAJORE010000292.1 GCA_905236595.1 uncultured Selenomonadaceae bacterium
AAATTTTCCCTTCGCGCAAACCGACGGCGACCAACATACTGTTTAGAATACCGCCCTTTTTGCGGTGGTGGAATATCTCCGCCGAACCGTTCATTACGGAGAGTTCCGGCGCAAACCGCGTAAAGGCATCCCGCTCCTTATATGCCTTATCGCCCAAGAAAAAATCGCGGTTGCCGCAGATAACCAAAAACATTCCTTCCGGGCAGAAGCGGCGCATGGCTTCGCTGTGCGTACGCGTGTTGGCGATTATTTCCTTGGCGTTGCCGTAGGACAAACGCACGGCCTCGCCGTCTTTCACATCGCCGTTAAAGTATATGGCGCCCTTGTCGTCATAAATGGGCGGCACGCGCACAATATCAAATTCGCGGCGGTTTATCACCAACGGGAATTCGCAAATGTTCTCCAAGAAATTCTCGTCGGCCTCAACGCCCAAATACTTTTTGTAAATATCCGTGGCGGGGATGCCGTCAATGGTGGCAACGCCCGTTTTGCAGTCGGTGACGGTGACGGGCATTTCCTTGCCCAACGGTTGCCAACCGAATATCGGATCGACTTTTATATGCAGATCCTCGCCGGAAAAAACGGCCATGACAATGCCGACTTCGTGCAATTTTTCGCCGATAACAAACTGCACGTCATGCACTTCGGACTTACGGACAAGACCGTCGGCAACCTGACGGTCGGCAATGAACGACACTTCACCGATTGGCGTCTCGTTGGGCGCCTCCATCATTGAAGATGCGGTAAACGAATCCTTATACGAAAAAATATTGCAACAGGCATTAAGGTCAAGATTTTGCCGCGCAAAAATGCCGGCCATGGCACCGAAGAAAGGAACGTCCGC
This sequence comes from uncultured Selenomonadaceae bacterium, assembly GCA_905236595.1. Classification (GTDB taxonomy): domain Bacteria; phylum Bacillota; class Negativicutes; order Selenomonadales; family Selenomonadaceae; genus CAJORE01. Next base: position 845 of record CAJORE010000292.1, read on the forward strand.
ATTATCCATGCTGACGTCCTCCAAAAATTCCGCCAGCGACAGCGTGACCCCGGCGCACAATACCATTACGCCTTTAACGTTCGGCATGGCGGCGATTTTTTCGCCGAAAGCCACGCCCATTTCCTTGTAGTGACAAACACAATCATCGCTTTCCAAAATGTCGACCTGCGCGTCATCAAAAAACAGGCAATCCAGCGACACGGAATGTTCGTCCTTGGCCAAAGCGAACATCGTCCGCGTCATGCCGACAACTTTGGCTTTCGGCAAAATGCGACGCACATAATCGGCGATTTTGTCGGCATATTCCGGCGGTATTTGCGCGAAAATAAGCTGTATAAAAACGGTTCGGGCGTTAATATATTCATCACCGGCGCTTATCTTGGCAAGAAGCTCGTTGAACTCGTCCCACAAAGCACATATTTCATTGTCAATATCATGGGTTATCAGTTTATAATTCTTTTGAATCATGCCAAATGACTTCCTTTCAAAAGAAATGAAAAGCCAAACAAAACAAACATACATACATACACAAAAATTTTACCCATACCCGTTCGCCATTTTACGCGACAGCGCCGTGTGTTGTCAAGAAATAATTCCCCTTGTAGCGTGGCAAAATTTGAACAACCGTGATATAATTACCGCCAACGCAAAAATAGGAGGTTTTCATTTGACACACGATATAATCATAATCAACACCTTTGTCCTTTACATCGGCTTAATGATGGCCATCGGCATTTATTACTACCGGCGAACGCGCAACATGAGCGATTATTTCCTCGGCAACCGCAAGCTTGGCGCATGGGTTACGTCATTGTCCGCCGAAGCGTCCGACATGAGCGGTTGGATGCTGATGGGTCTGCCGGGGTTTGCCTACTTGGCCGGACTTAACGCCGGCTGGATCGCGCTGGGGCTTGCCATTGGCACATGGGCCAACTGGCAATTTGTCGCCGCACGGCTCAGACGATATACGGAACTGGCCAAAAACTCCCTGACCCTTCCGGAATTTTTGCAAAATCGCTACGAAGACACCAGCGGCCTTTTACGCATAGTTCCCGCCATTTTCATACTCATCTTTTTCATCATATACGCCTCTTCCGGGTTTGTGTCGGCCGGGCGCCTGTTTGAATCCGTTTTCGGCATCCCGTACGAGTACGCAATTTTCATCGGCGCCGGATCGGTGGTGTTCTATACCTTGGCGGGGGGATTTTTGGCAGTCTCGCGCACGGATTTTATTCAAGGCGTCATGATGTTCTTCGCCATTCTCATCGTTCCCGTTTGCGCCGCCATGAGCATGGGCGGATTTGCCTCAACAATGGACGCCATCGAAAACTTTAATGCCAGTATGTTTCAACCCCTTACCAAACCGGACGGTTCCACTTTGGGCGCCATTGAACTCATATCGCTTTTGGCTTGGGGGCTTGGGTATTTCGGGCAACCGCATATCCTTGTCCGCTTCATGGCCATTCGCTCTTCTCAAGAAATAAAACAGGCCACCCGCATCGCCATGACTTGGGTTTTAATCTCTCTCTCCGCCGCCGTCGCCGTCGGCATGATCGGCAGCGTGTATCTTGCGGATCGCCTCACGGGAACAAATACGGAAACCGTGTTCTTGGTCATGACGAACACCATGTTTCCGCCGATTATCGCCGGTCTTGTACTTTCAGCCGTCCTTGCCGCCATTATGAGCACCGCTTCTTCGCAACTCCTTGTGGCGGCCTCGGCATTTGCCCAAGACTTTTACCGCACGATTTTGCGCAAAGACGCCGAACAAAAGGAACTTGTTTGGATAAGCCGCGCTTCCGTATTGGTAATCGCGTCTCTTTCGGTATTCTTGGGGCTAAATCCCGACAATTTTATTCTCGATATGGTAGCATACGCTTGGGCAGGTTTTGG
>CAJORE010000293.1 GCA_905236595.1 uncultured Selenomonadaceae bacterium
ATTCGTCCGCGCCCTTGCCGGGTCTTTTTCCGGCATACTGCGTCATTCCTCCTGAAGCGTAGCACCACTACGCTTCGTCGTCATTCCTTGTCTGCCGAAAAATCCCTCGGCAATGGCACGAAATCATTTATGCAGTATTTCCTTAATGCTTTTACAAAAAAGGCGGCTTATAACAAAGCCGCCTTTTTTTATATTCACATTATCTGTCAACAATACTGTCTATTTCCTTAAAAAGCTCCGCAACCAAATCCTCTTCGCGCACTTTCCTGATAATCTCTCCTTTGCGGAACACCAATCCTTCGCCGTTGCCGCCGGCAATGCCGACATCCGCGCCGCGAGCTTCCCCCGGGCCGTTCACCACGCAACCCATTACCGCAACTTCGATGGGGGCGGTTATGGTCGCCAACTTTTCTTCAACTTGCGCGGCTATATGCGGCAAATCTATCGAGGTTCGTCCGCAAGTCGGACAAGCGACAAGCGTCGGTCCATATTCTTTCAGCCCCAAAGCTTTTAATATTTCGTTCGCCACCCGCACTTCCGCAACGGGATCCCCCGTCAGCGAAACGCGAATCGTATCGCCGATACCTTCGGCCAACAAAGCCCCGATGCCGACGGCGGATTTTATCACGCCGGACTTTTCCGTCCCCGCTTCCGTTATGCCAAGATGCAACGGATAATCGCATTTTTCCGCCATGAGCCGGTATGCGGCGAGGGTCAAGGGTACATCATGTGCCTTTAGGGAAATTTTTATATCGTAGAATCCGGCCGCTTCCAAAATCCTTATGTGTTCAAGCGCCGATTCCACCAACGCTTCGGCGGTAACACCGCCATATTTGGCCAGCAATTTTTTGTCCAATGACCCGGCATTGACCCCGATGCGGATGGGAATGTTTTTTTCTTTTGCCGCCCGCACAACCGCTTGCACTTTGTCCGCGCCGCCGATGTTGCCGGGATTTAACCGCAACGCCGCCACGCCTTGATCAATGGCGGCAAGCGCCAGTCGATAATCAAAATGAATGTCGGCAACCAGCGGCACATCAACTTCGTTGATGATGTTTCGTAAATTTTGCGCCGCCGCCGCATCGGGTACGGCCAAGCGAACAATGTCGCACCCTGCCGCCTTCAGCGCCCGAATTTGCGCCACGGTCGCCGCCGTATCCGTCGTTTTGGTATTCGTCATGGACTGCACGGAAACAGGGGCGCCGCCGCCCACTGCAATTTTGCCGATATGAATTTGCCTCGTCCTTCGCCTCTCCATCTTTAACTCCCCGTAAATACCCGCACAATATCATTCTTCGTGGCAAACAACATCAATAGCACCAAGAGGGCAATGCCGAAGCCTTGCGTATAACGCATCATGTTCCGGCTCATCGGTTTGCCGCGTACTGCTTCGACCAAGAGCGCAACAACATGGCCGCCGTCCAACGCCGGAACGGGCAAAAGATTTATTATCCCCAAGTTTAGCGACAGAAAGGCCGCAAATGACAAAAGCGGCACAAACCCCCTCTCGGCAAATTGGCCGGCCATTTGCGCCACGCCTATGGGGCCGGCTAATTCCGCGTCGGACGGCTCGCCGATCAATCGCGCAAGCTCGCCGATCATAGCGCCGATAATCGCTACCGTGCGCTTTACGGCAAGCCCAGCCGCTTCGAATAAGCCGGGATATTCCGTTGTTGTCGAAGCGACTATGCCCACCAACGAACGCTTTAATTGTTTGTCATAATAGGGCGTTACCGCTGTCTCATTCTGTACGCCGTCCCGCTCATAGACAATATTAAGCGACGAATCCTTGTCCTTCAAATTATCTACGATGTCTTGCCAAACAAGGACGTTGTTGCCGTCAATGCTGATGATTTTGTCGCCCGCCGCAAGTCCTGCCGCATCTGCCGCTTTACCGCTGACAACTTGGCCGATTACCGGCGCGGTGGAAGTGTTCTGCACGCCGCTGAAATAGAAAATGCCAAAAAACAAGAATACCGGCAGGATAAAATTCATGAGCGATCCCGCCGATATAACCAAGAGCCGCGCCGGAATCGACTTTTCACAATAGCCCCGTTTGCCCGCATCGTTTTCTTCGGGATCCATACCGGCAATATCGTTAAACCCGCCCAAAGGCACGGCGCGCACCGAATATTCCGTTTCGCCGCGCTTGGTGCTCCACAATTTCGGCCCAAACCCAATGGCAAATTCATCAACCTGCATACCCGTAAGTTTTGCCGTGGCAAAATGCCCCAATTCGTGAACAAGCACCAATATAAAGAAAACAAATACCGCCGCAACAATCGTAAGCAAATTGTTTCACCTCATTTTATTCGGACACTTATTTGGACACGCTGCATAAATTATTTCCCCGTTTACCTTATGCGTTGTTGCCGGATGTCCCAAAGGCGTATCCGCCAACGCATAAAAATGATTTTCCCGGGAAACCGTCATCCCGCCAAATTGCCGATTA
>CAJORE010000294.1 GCA_905236595.1 uncultured Selenomonadaceae bacterium
CGAAAACCGCGGCGTTGCCATGAACCCGAACGATCACCCGCATGGCGGCGGCGAGGGCAGAAGCCCCGTCGGCAGGAAACACCCCGTGACGAAGTGGGGCAAGTGCGCCATGGGCGCCAAGACCCGTCGCAAGAAGAAAGCTTCAAGCAAACTTATTGTAAAACGGCGCGTCTCAAAACGCGAAAAATAATGTTTAGAGTCAAAGCGACGGCACAGCATCGAACACGCCGGGCGTGTTAAGCGCCGCCGTTTTGCCGAACATGGTTAAGGAGGTAAGTACCTTTGTCGCGATCCGTCAAGAAGGGACCTTTTGTGCAAGAGAGTTTGCTGAAAAAGGTTCAGGCGTTAAATGCCGCCAATGACAAAAAAGTCCTCAAGACTTGGTCGAGAAGCTCGACGATTTTTCCGGATTTTGTGGGACATACCATCGCGGTACACGACGGACGTAAACACGTCCCCGTCTACGTCACCGAAGATATGGTCGGACACAAACTCGGCGAATTTGCGCCGACTCGCACCTTTAAGGGACACGCCGGCGAAGAACGCAAGACTTCGCTGAAATAAATACTTCACTTTCCGTGGGGCGTTTGCCCGTGACGATTTCGTCATCGACGGAGAAAGGAGGAGAACTATGGACGTAAAAGCAACCGCCAAGTTTGTGCGCATTACGCCGCGCAAGGCACGCATTGTCGTTGACCTCATTCGCGGCAAGAAAGTCGCCGAGGCATTTGCCATTTTGCGGTTTACCCCGAAAGCTGCCTCTCCCATTGTGGAGAAAGTCTTGAAATCCGCCGTTGCCAATGCCGAAAACAATTTCGATATGGACGTGGATGAATTGAAAGTTGCGGCGGCGTACGTCGATCAAGGTCCGACCATGAAACGTATTCATCCTCGTTCCCGAGGACAGGCGTTTAAGATCTTGAAACGCACGAGCCACATCACCGTTGTGGTAAACGACGAAAAATAAGGGAGGTATAAGGTTTTGGGTCAGAAAGTAAATCCCAACGGTATGCGCATCGGCATAGTCAAGACATGGGATGCCAAATGGTATGCCGACAAAGATTATGCGGCGAATTTGCATGAAGATATCAAAATCCGCGCTTATTTGAAGAAGAAACTTTTGACGGCCGGCATTTCCAAAATCGAAACCGAACGCGTCAAAAACCGCCTGAAGATAACAATTCACACGGCAAAACCGGGTATGGTCATAGGCCGCGGCGGTTCGGGCATTGAGGAAATCAAGACCGGACTTAACGATTATACCGATAAGCGCGTTGATATAAATATTGCCGAAATCAAGCAACCGGATTTGGATGCGATTTTGGTGGCCGAGAACATCGCTTCGCAACTTGAGCGCCGTATTGCTTTCCGCCGTGCCATGAAACAGGCGGTCGGACGCACCATGCGCTTGGGTGCCAAAGGCATTAAAGTTGCGGTTGGCGGTCGTTTGGGCGGTGCGGAAATCGCCCGCAAGGAATATTATCGCGAGGGCAGTATTCCCCTTCATACGCTTCGCGCCGATATAGATTACGGTACGGCGGAGGCACACACCACTTACGGACGTATCGGCGTCAAAGTGTGGATTTTTAAGGGCGAAGTGCTCCCCGAGAAAAAAGAATCCCGCAATGCGCGTTCCAATAAGGAAACGGGCGCGGCAAACAAGGGCGGTGAAGCGTAATGTTGTTGCCTAAGAGAGTAAAGTACCGCAAACAGTTCAGAGGGCGCATGAAAGGCGCCGCTCATCGCGGCAACACCGTGAGCCACGGACAGTTCGGCTTGGTGGCTTTGGAACCGGCGTGGATTACCAATCGTCAGATTGAGGCGGCGCGTATCGCCATGACTCGTTACATTCGCCGCGGCGGCCAGGTTTGGATAAAGATTTTCCCCGACAAGTCGGTAACGGCAAAACCCGCCGAAACCCGTATGGGTTCCGGTAAAGGATCGCCCGAATACTGGGTGGCTGTCGTTAAACCCGGTCGCGTACTCTTTGAAATGGACGGCGTTTCCCGCGAAGTTGCCGCCGAAGCAATGCGTTTGGCGGGGCATAAACTTCCCATCAAAACGAAATTTGTCGTGCGCGCCGAAGAAGAAGCGAAAGAAGTAAAGGGCGGTGAAGAAAATGAAGGTTGAGGAGATAAGAGATCTTTCGGAAGCCGAGCTTAACGAAAAACTCACGTCCCTTAAAGAGGAGCTTTTTAACCTCCGTTTTCAACATGCCACCGGGCAGCTTGAAAACGCCATGCGCATTAAGGACGTAAAAAAATCAATCGCCCGCGTGAAGACCGTTCAGCGTGAACGGGAAATTAAGGCTACGGCTTGAGAGGGAGGGGGAGCAACAAAAAAATGAGCGACAGAAACGAACGCAAGACGAAAATCGGCAGGGTTGTCAGCGATAAAATGCAAAAGACCATTGTCGTTGCCGTCG
>CAJORE010000295.1 GCA_905236595.1 uncultured Selenomonadaceae bacterium
CTTTATAGCTTTTGATTGCTCCTTTGCCCCTTTCCTAAAAAGCAACGTTTCCGCTTGAGGAAGCGTTGCTTTTTTTGTGCGGCGGTTTGGGCTTCTTGCGGCGCGGTGGCGTTGACAAAAGAAGCGAATAAGGATAAAATCACGGTGCTTTTGGCTTTGTGAATTTTTCTTAGAAATTGTTTACTAAATGATGTTATGAATTTTATCGAAACGGAAGATTTGACATATAAATACGACGGAAATGAAAAGGCTACGTTGGAAGGGGTTACGCTTAACGTTGCCGTCGGTGAGTTTGTGGCAATATTGGGAGCCAACGGTTCAGGCAAGTCCACGTTGGCGCGTCATTTCAATGCGATATTGTTGCCGACTTTCGGCGTTTGTCGTGTGAAAGGGATTTTGTCCCAAAGGAGGAACCAACAAGCCATTCGTCGGTTGGTGGGCATGGTTTTCCAAAATCCGGACAATCAGTTTGTGGCGGCGACGGTTGAAGACGACGTGGCGTTTGGGCCGGTCAATGTCGGAATCCCGCGTGAGGAAATTTTGCGCCGGGTGGATGAGGCGTTGGCGGCGGTGAATATGAATGATTATCGTCAAACCCCGCCGCATTTGTTGTCGGGGGGGCAAAAACAGCGCGTCGCCATAGCCGGGGCGTTGGCCATGAGGCCGGAATGCGTCGTGCTTGACGAGCCGACGGCCATGCTTGATCCTAAAGGGCGTGATGAAGTTTTGGCGGCGGTGGGGAAATTGTCCCGTACGGGTACGACGGTGATATACGTTACGCATTTTATGGAAGAGGCCGCCCGTGCCGATCGGATAATCGTCATGGACGGGGGGAAAATAGCGGCAAACGGTACGCCGCGTCAGATTTTTGCCGATGCGCCCAAGATGCGGAAATTGGGGCTTGATATTCCTTTTGCGGCGAATATCCGCGAAGATTTACGCAAAAAGGGCATTGATTTGCCGCCGGTGTTGGACGAAGATGAATTGGCGGCGGAACTTTCGCGGTTAATTCTCGATGGCGGGCAGAAATGATTGAGCTAAAGAATGTGTCGTTTACATATATGCCGGGTACGCCGTTTGCCAAAGCGGCGTTAAACGGAATAAATTTTTCGTGGAACGAAGGGGAAAAGATTGCGCTTATAGGTGCGTGCGGCTCGGGCAAGTCCACGCTTGTGCAACATTTGAACGGATTGATTGCGCCCACGGCGGGGCAGGTCTTTATCGACGGCGTTGAAATAAATGTAAAGAAACGCTTGGCTTTTGATTTGTTTGGCGATCGACACCGGCGGCAACGGGCATTGGTGAATGAAGCGCGTCGGAAAGTCGGCGTGGTCTTTCAATATCCGGAGCAACAGCTTTTTGAAGAAACTGTTTTTGCCGACGTCGCCTTCGGCGTGAAAAAAAACGGTCGGATTGCCGATGACGGACAGTTGGCGGAACGAGTGAAAGAAGCGTTGGCTGATGTGGCGCTGTCCTTTGATGATGTGGCGGATTGTTCCCCGTTTGCCCTGTCCGGCGGACAGATGCGCCGCGTGGCAATCGCCGGCATATTGGTGTTAAAGCCGAAGTATTTGGTGTTAGATGAGCCGACCGCCGGGCTTGATCCAAAGAATCGCCGCGAACTTATGCGGCAGATCGAAAAATTTGCCGCCAAAAACAAAACGGCTGTTTTGCTTGTTACCCATTCGATGGACATGGCGGCCGAATTTGCCGATCGCATAATCGTTATGGGGAACGGAAAAATTTTGGCGGACGGCACGCCCAAGACGGTATTTCATGACGAGCAGGGTGTGTTGGCGACGGCGGGTTTGGCGCCGCCGCCGATAACGCGGTTGCTTGTGCGGCTTAACGCAAACGGCGTACCCGTGGATCCTTCCGTAACGGAATACGGAGCTGGTGTGGCGGAGATTCGTCGTTGTTACGAAGAGGTAAGAAATGTTCGCTAACATAATGATTGGACGTTATTTCCCGGGCGATTCGGTGCTTCATCGCATGGAGCCGCGGGTAAAAACGGTGTTGTTGTTGGTTCTTATGGTTAGCGTATTTTTGTGTGCCGATGGAGCGGGCTATGCTGTTTTCGGCATTGCGACAATGGGGCTTATTCGCATAAGCGGTGTGCCGTTTGCCGTTGTTTGCCGCTCGTTGTTGCCCTTGTGGTGGATATTGGTGATAACTTTCGGCATACATCTCTTTGGCGTGACGGATGGTGAGATGGCATTTACGGTGGGGGCGTTCACCGCTACGGCGGAAGGAGCGCTAAAAGGGCTTTTTATGTGTCTGCGGCTTGTTTTGCTGATAGTCGTTTCGTCGCTCTTGTCTTTTACCACCGAACCGTTGGCGTTGACCGATGCGGCCGAGTCGCTTCTTTCGCCGCTGAAAATGTTCGGTTTGCCCGCTCATGAATTGGCAATGATGATGAGTATTGCTCTGCGTTTTATACCGACGTTGATTGATGAAACCGACAAAATAATGAAAGCCCAAATTTCACGGGGCGTTGATTTTGCCGATGGTTCGTTGCGTACGCGGGCGGAAAATCTGTTGGCGGTGTTGGTGCCGCTTTTTATTGCTTGTTTTCGTCGTGCCGATGAATTGGCATTGGCGATGGACGCACGCTGTTATCCCATTGGCGGCCAAGGACGCACCCGCTTGAAAGAAAGTTGTGTGACGAAGCTCGACGTAAAAGCGATAGCCGCCGTGGGGTGTTTGGTGGCCGTTCTCCTTTGGCTGCGGGGCATACGGTTGTCATGAAAGCGAGGCGCAACTTTTGAAACGGGAAACGAAAGCGGCGCTTAAAGCGCGGGCGCGCAATATTTGTCTTACGGTTGCTTATGACGGGACTTGTTATCATGGTTTTCAGCGCCAAACCAACGGTGTTGTGGCCGTGCAAAATGTTTTGGAAAAAGCGCTGGGTGAGGTCTTTGGCGACGCCACGATAGAGGTTACGGCGGCGGGACGCACCGATACCGGGGTTCATGCGGCCGGGCAGGTCGTTAATTTTTTTACCGACGGCAAAATACCGGCAGATAAAATACCGTGTGCTGTCAATGCGTATTTGCCCGGGGATATTGCGGTATTGTCGGCCAAGGAAGCCCCAAAGGATTTTTCGGCGTTGCACGACGCCAAAAGCAAAATTTACACTTACACGATATATAATGCGCCCGTGCGTGATCCGCTTCGTTGCCGTTACGCTTGGCACGTTGAACGGCCGCTTGATACTGCGCCGATGAGTGCGGCGCTTGATGTTTTAAGGGGCGAACATGATTTTTCGTCCTTTCGGGCGGCGGGATCGACGGGTGGCAGTTCGGTTCGTGAACTTTATTCCGTCGCTTTGACGGCGGTAAAACTCGGCGAGGACGACGAAAAGGTGCCGACGCTTATCAGTACGACGGTACACGGCAACGGTTTTTTGTACCACATGGTGAGAAACATAATCGGCTCGTTGGTATACGTCGGACGAGGTCGCTTTACGGTCGAAGATTTTGCGGCGCTTTTGCGGGCGCACGATCGTACGCAAGGGGCGCCGACTGCACCGGCAGAAGGGCTTTGCTTGCAAGAGGTGAGATATTGACATGGAAGATACGACGGAAAACAATCGGTTGGCCGAAAAAATACGTCCCGTGTTAGGGACAAAGTCTGCGACGATTCGTGTCATGAAAGCCTTTGACCTTCGCGCCGGAAAGCGATTGGGACAAAATTTTCTCATTGATCCGGCGGTGGTGGCGACGACCGTCGAGGCGGCCAACGTGCAAGCGGGGGATAAGGTTTTGGAGATAGGCCCCGGCATAGGGACGCTGTCTCAAGGGCTTTTGGAGAAGGGCGCATACGTTACCGCCGTTGAAATGGATAAGAAATTGCCGGCTGTTTTGCAAGAAACCCTTGACGGTTACGAAAATTTTCGCCTTGTTGCCGGTGATGTGCTGAAAACCGACATTGCCGCGCTTATGGGCGGTGAGCCTTTTAAGGTGGCGGCCAATTTGCCCTACTACATAACGACGCCCATTTTGTTGAAGCTTTTAACGAGTAAGTTGCCGATAACGGTCATTGTCCTAATGGTGCAGAAGGAAGTCGCCGAGCGCATGACGGCGGCGGCCGGTACGAAAGCTTACGGGTCGTTGTCCGTGGTCGTGCAATATTTTGCCGAGCCGCAAACGGTATGCGTCGTGCCGCCGACGGCTTTTTTCCCGTCGCCGAAAGTGGAGTCGGCGGTGGTGAGGCTGAAAATATTGCCGCAAAAAAGCGTTCGCGTAAGTGATGAGACGCTTTTTTTTCGTATTGTGCGGGCGGCGTTCGGGCAACGACGCAAGACGCTGATCAATGCGCTTAAAGGCGGCGGTTTTGCTGCCGACGATATTGTTGCCGCGCTTGATAGGGCGTCGGTTGACGGTACGCGGCGCGGGGAAACGTTAACGCTTGACGAATTTGGCGATTTGAGCGAAGCGTTTTTGAATAAAGGGCATGGGGATGCATTTTGACCGAAGCGGAAAATTTGGCGGCATTGGAGGCGCTGTTATTCGCGGCGGGCGATCCGTTGCCCGTCAAAACCATAGCCGAAATTTTCGAAGGTAATGACGAAACCTTTGCCGAAAAGCTTATTGCCGCATACGAAAAAGAATTGGCCGATCGCAAAAAGGGCGGATTGACTTTGCGTCGCGTGGCGGGCGGTGTTCAGTTGGTGACGAAAGAAAGTTGTTTCCCCACGGTCGCCAAGTTGGGCGAAACCCGTGACCGACGCTTGACGACGCCCGCTATGGAGACATTGTCTGTCATAGCGTACAAGCAACCGATAACAAAGCAGGAAATCGAGGATATTCGCGGCGTACGGGTGGAGCGCTCCATTGCCAAGTTGACGGAACTTGGCTTAATAGACGAACGGGGGCGGAAAAGCACCATCGGACGTCCGATTTTATATGGTACGACGGAACGGTTCTTGGAGTGTTTCGGACTGAACTCCTTGGACGAGTTGCCGATGTTGCAAGAATTTGCCGCTCAGGATCTTGCGGAAGAATTCGGCGATGTTGTTTTTGATGCATCTGACGTGCAGGAGGCGTCAACGAGCTTTTTGCCAATTACGGTGACGGCTGATTATGCTGAACCCCCGGGGAGTTTTGGCACGCCTGATGCGTACCGCATAAAGTAAAGGAAATACTGCATAATTCGTCCGCACCCTTGCCGGGTCTTTTTCCGGCATACTGCGTCATTCCTCCTCAGCGTAGCACCAC
>CAJORE010000296.1 GCA_905236595.1 uncultured Selenomonadaceae bacterium
AGCACCACTACGCTTCGTCGTCATTCCTTGTCTGCCGAAAAAATCCCTCGGCAATGGCACGAACTCATTTATGCAGTATTTCCCTAACCGACATTTATATTTGCGTTCGCCGTAAAACAAACCCCAATGCGTCGAAAAAGGTCGTGATGTTTTTGGTAAAAAAAGATCCGTCGGCAAATATGCCGGCGTCGGTTGATTTGTCAACATTGCCGCCGCTTTCTACCGAGGCCGTTACCCCCGATTATTTCGTGCGTCATTACAAAGAAATAATCGTTATGTACATTGCCAACGGTCGCCCTTCACCCGATACTTTACGCAGTCGCTACTCCAACATTGATCAATTTATCGCATGGTGCATCGAAAAGCAAATACATCCTCTCGCCTTCCGCGAATATCATATGCGTATTTATGTTACCTACCTTAACGGGCGCGGGTATAAAAAAGACTCCGTAGCTCTCAAAATAGTTTCGTTGCGTTCGTTTTTTAACGCCGCCCAAAAAATGGGGCTTATCGACGAAAATCCCTGTCGCGATATTCACATGGGCTGGGAAACAAGGAACGATATGTCGGTGCTGTTCTATACTCCCGAGCAACTCTATAAAATCATCGACGTCTGGCATGACGAACCCAACGACTTTTTGCGGTGGCGAAATACCGCCGTCGTCTACTTAATGGCAGTGGAAGGGCTAAGAAACATCGAAGTGTGCCGCATGAATCGCGAAGACATTGATTGGGACGTGGGGAGTATCTACATACATGGCAAGGGACATGATCGCCAAATTTTTCCTTGCTACGATACATTTGATGCGCTGAAACAATATTTGGCGGCGGCTCCGGCGCCAAATGTTGATGCCGCCGGCACCACGCCGATGTTTTTGTCATTTTCCAACGCCCATCAAAACGGGCGCTTAAGCCGGAACGGTTTACGCTTCATCATGAACAAAGCCTTATCGGCGGCGGGAATGAAAAAAGACGGCTTCTCTTGCCACATTCTCCGCCATTCCTGCGGCACAAATTTATATGCTGCCGAAAAAGATTTGCGCTTGGTACAGGAGGTTTTGGGGCATCGCGATCCGAAAACAACGGCGCGTTATTCGCACGTTCAAGATCGCGCCACCCGTCGCGCCACACGAGCCATAATACCAAAGCCGTCAACCGAAGAACGAGCAACATAGCCAATCCAAAGGAGTATTCTTAATGAATAACACAAAATCAATAGCCATAAGACTGTTAGTTTGCACCGCTTTACTCGGCGTGCCGTGCGTTTCTCCCGTTGTCTGCCCCGTCGGCATAAGCGTTGCGGCTGCGGCAAAAAAAGACGTAGGCACCGAACTTAACAATATTGAGCGCGATCTGTACGGCGTACCGCAAAAAGGCTCGGTCATGGAGCGCATAAACGAAATCGAAAACGACCTCACCGGCCAACATTACAGCGGAGGACTTGCAATGCGCTTAAAGTACTTGAACGGGCTTGTCTATGAAAGCGCCGATCGGCCGTCGCTGTCGGCGCAAATGAACGCCGTGGAGTGGAGCGTCAACAAGGAAGTCAGTAGCAAACCGCTGACCGAACGCATCGACGCCGCCGAGCTGGCTCTTGCCGGTCAAATTTCCGACGGAACCATAAGGGAACGCATCGCCGGTCTTTCATCATTGGCTTTCGGTAGCGTTACCATTCCCATGGAAGAAGTCAACGTGCCGAAGAACACGCTCATAAAAATCGCCTTGACCAAAGAGATCAATGCCAAAAATATCGTTGTTGGCGACACCGTTCCCTACAAAGTAACCGAGGACGTCATGGTCGGCGACGTATTGGTGTTCGCCGCCGGAAGCGAAGGCACGGGGACTGTCAAGAAAGTAAAGCAGGCCAAAAACTTCGGCCGCAACGCCGAACTTGAAATAGAATTTGGCAATACCAAATCCATTGACGGCAAATTCGTAAAAACGTTTGTCGGCGACGAAGCCAAAGCCAACATGAAGCACTTGGCATACGCCGCCGGTGCGTCGCTTGCGGGCATTTTGGTATTAGGCCCCGTAGGCGTCGTAACCGGTGCCTTTGTCCACGGCAAAAACATTGACTTACCGGCGGGTTCGGCAGCGACCATCCAAACATTTGCACCGACTAAAATTTGGGGCGTCAACGTAAAATTTACCTCCGTTGCCACCGACAATGACAACAACGAAAGCGAAAACGGCAACAACGCTGACGAACCGAACAGCGTTTCCGTCGGTGAACTCTATTGAATTTCCTTAACTTTTGGTGCGAGGCTTTTTGTCCCCGCGCCAAATTTTTTTTGCAAAAAATTTGCTTTGTCCCTTGTAAAATGATAGTATGTTGTTCATCAACTTAACGTGGGGGGAACTGTTTTGCAGTCTTATCCCCGCCGGGGAGATTTCGGTAATGAAACCCAAAATCAATTCTGCCTTAAAAAAATCATGTGTCACCGTTATGTTCTGCACCGTTTTGACGAGTGCGCCGTCCTCTGTTTTGGCCGAATACCGTGCTGATTCCGACACCGGCGCCGGCCGTTTGGACATAATCGAAAATATGCGGCGCATTGCCCGCGAAAACGAACCAACCGAAGATCAGAAAAAGTTGCTCGGCGAAATGTACGATATGTATGGCAAACTGAACAAGCCATACAATCCGTATAATCCCCAAGAAGGGGATCCCGTGCCGACAGCTTTTGAAGGTGACGATTTAACGTATGACCAGATAACCGGTGAGTTTGTCGCCAAAGGGCGGGTTCACATTGTCCAGCTTGACGGTCATTCCTTCCATGCGCCCGGTGACGACGGCGAAATCACCGGCAATACCCGCCGCCAAGAAATAGATATTGAGGGCAATGCCCACGTTTTGCAATACCCGCTGAAAACAGACGCCAACCTGGTAAAGATGACTTTGGACGGCTACCGTACGCATTACAATTACGGCACCAAAATGGGCACCATGGAATCCGTAAAAGGCAAAGTCGACCACCAATACATAACCGGCAAGCGCTTTGAATTTTATCCAAATCGTGTCGTTATTTATGACGGAACAGTCACCCGTTGTTCGGCAAAAAAGCCCGATTACCGCGAAAGCGCCGAAAAAATAATCATATGGCCAAACGATCGTATGTATCTTTACAACGTAAAAGTTTGGATCGGCAATACTGTGCTTTACAAGAAAAAATATTTGGAAAAAGACATCAGCCCGCAAGCGGATAATCCCGAGTACCCTCGTGTCGGCTACAGCAAAAGCGACGGCCTGTGGATTAGGCAACGGTTTGACACGCCAATCGCGTCGCGCATCGGCTTATACACCGATTTTTACGCCAATACCAAAGAAGGCGTACGCAGCAACGCGCAACTTGTCTGGTCAAAACCTCACATAAGCACTAAAGTTGCCTACGGCTTTTATGAAGACACCGATGACAACTGGATTAAGAAAAAGCCGTCGTTTATCGCCCAGTACGACAATCGTATTCCCAATCTGCCGCTGTCTTACACATTCAGCTACGAAATCGGCCATTGGCAAAAGGTGCGCGAATCATCGGCCAACAACATCGAAAGCACGCACACGGAGTACTATTTGGGACTTATGCACGACATGATTTCCCTGCCGTCACGATACTTTTTATTCACCGGCGTCGGCTACCGCATTACCAAAGAAACCTACGACGATACTACCAACAAAGGTTTTACATACGGCGCATTGCTCATGAAATTGTTCGATGATCGTTGGGCGGGGTATGCCGGTTACGAATACAATCACGTTAATGCCGAGAACTCGCTTTTTAATTACAATACCGCAGACTACTCACAGCGTGGCGAAGCCGGTTTCAGTTATCGCTTGACGAAAAACGACCGCGTTGTGGCCGGTATCGGTTACGACTTAAAAACCAAGCATCTGCGCGACGTCGATTATTATTGGTTCCA
>CAJORE010000297.1 GCA_905236595.1 uncultured Selenomonadaceae bacterium
ATTTTTACCGAGATAAATTTTGTCGGTAAATGATTATTTACGGGCGGCTTAACCGCCGCCCGTTTTTGTTTTGGCGCGACTCTGTCCACGGCTGTTTGCATGAAATTTTACATCAAACTCAGAAAGCACCTAAAAAATTCATCTCTGCGAACCGAAAACCCAAACCGTTATAAACGTTGCCTTCTTGACAATAAATGTTTAACTTTTGAAAATTGAAAGGATTAACCGATTTTATGAGAGCAAGCCAGCTATATGCGCCGACGCTTCGGCAAATGCCCGCCGAAGCCGAAACCAAGGGACATAAATTACTCTTGCGGGCAGGCTTTATCCGCAAAGCCGCCGGAGGTATTTACACCTACCTGCCCTTGGCGTGGCGCACCATCAAAAAAATCGAACAAATAATTCGCGAAGAAATGGATGCGGCCGGCGGCCAAGAAATCGCCATGCCGATTATTCAACCCGCCGAATTGTGGCGCGAAAGCGGCCGTTGGGATGTTTACGGCGCCGAAATGATGCGCCTGACGGATCGTCACGATCGCGAATTCTCCTTAGGCCCCACCCACGAGGAAATGGTAACCGCCTTGATTCGTGACGAAGTGCGTTCATACAAACAGTTGCCGCTTTTGCTCTACCAAATCCAAAACAAATATCGCGACGAAATTCGTCCGCGATTTGGGCTTATGCGCGGTCGCGAATTTATCATGAAGGATCTGTACTCCTTTGATAAAGATGTGGACGGCATGAATACATCGTACCAAAAAATGTTTGATGCCTACACTAAGATTTTCACCCGATGCGGCCTGAAGTTCCGCCCGGTGGAAGCGGACAACGGCGCAATAGGCGGCGGTCATTCCCACGAATTTACGGTGCTTGCCGAGTCCGGCGAATCAAACATCGCCTGTTGCACCAAATGCAGTTACGCCGCCAGCGACGAAAAAGCGGAACTAAAGCCGCTTACTGCCGCCGACGAAGAACTTTTGCCCGTGGACAAAATTGCCACGCCCGGCGCTCACACCATCGAATTGTTGGCGGATTACCTAAAAATTCCCGTCGAAAAGACGATAAAGGCGGTGGCTTTCGCGGACGAAGCTGACGGCCGTCTGATTTTGGCATTCGTGCGCGGTGACCACGAAGTAAACGAAACGAAACTTTTGAACGCCACCGGCGCACTGCATCTCGTTATGGCTGATGATGACGCCATAAAAGCGGCGGGCGGTTGCCCCGGCTTTATGAGTCCCATCGGCATTGACGGCGCCAAAGCCGTTGTCGTTGTTGATGCTACGGTTGCCAACATGAAAAACGCCGTTACCGGTGCCAACGAAGTCGATTTTCATTATAAAAACGTCACGCCGTCGCGGGATTTCCCGGCATTTTGTCAAATCGCCGACATTCGTCTCGTCAAAGAAGGCGACGCTTGCCCGAAATGCGGTGCGCCCTTGACGTTGACACGCGGCATTGAAGCGGGACAGGTTTTTGCCTTGGGGACAAAATACAGCGAAAAATTAAACGCCCGCTTTTTGGACGAAACCGGCAAAGAAAAACCTTTTCAAATGGGTTGCTACGGCATCGGCGTCGGCCGCACAATGCAAGCCGCCATCGAACAAAACGGCGACGAAAACGGCATAGTATGGCCACGGGCGATAGCTCCCTTTGAAGTCGCGGTCGTGCCGATTAACGGAAAAGACGAACAACAGCTAAGCTTTGCCCAAAAAATTTACGACGAATTAAAAACAGCCGGTATTGACGCACTTTTAGATGATCGTCCGGAACGCGCCGGCGTAAAATTCAAGGATTGCGACCTAATCGGCTATCCATTGCGGATAACCGTAAGCCCCAAGGGCATCGAAAACGGCGAGGTGGAAGTAAAAGTACGCAAAACCGGTGAAATATTCGTGTTTGCGGCCGACGCCTACCTAACCGAAGTGCAAAATTTATTGCGGGAGCTTTGATTATGACAAAATTATTCGTTACCGATCTGGACGGAACGTTATTGCCGACGGGACAAAAAGTGTCTGCCGCCAACATTGCCGCCGTAAAAAAAATGGCCGCCGTCGGCATCACCGTAACACTCGCCACGGGGCGAATGTATAAAGCGGCTTTGCCCGTAGCGGTGCAAATGGGCGTAAACGTGCCGATTATCACCTACAACGGAGCATTGATAAAAAATACCGACGGCAAAATCGTCCATGCCGATTACATTGAACCGTCATTAGCGCTTGAAGTGTTGCGCTTTTTCCGCGAACGCGGCTGGTACATACAAATTTACAGCGACGACAACCTGTATTACATCGAGCGCACCGCCGAAGCCGAAGGCTACGAACAAGCCCAAAAAATTTCCGGTCAGGCCGTCGGCGAAAACATTACCGCCTACACCAACCACGTCGCCAAACTTCTCTCGATAACCGGTGGCGGCGACGAAACCGACGAACGCGTAAAAATTTTTAACGACTACTTCGGCGGAAGAATCAAAGCCATACGCAGCAACGAAAATTACGCCGAAATCGTCAATCCCAATGTCAGCAAAGCGGCGGCAATAAAAATTTTGGCCGACAAAATGAATATTGCTATGGCCGAAGTCACCGTAATCGGCGACTCCGACAACGATTTGCCAATGTTGAAAGCCGCCGGCAAAAGCATCGCCATGGGCAATGCCGTGCCGGAAGTGAAGGCATTTTGCGATTATGTAACGACCGATTGCCAAGCGGACGGCTTTGCGGCAGCCGTAGAAAAATTTGTCCTGAATGAAAGCCAAACATTATGAGTGACGAACAAAAAAAATCTTACGCCGAAACGGCTACCACGGTTTTTTCTCCCCAAAAGCACGACCGACAAGCATCTGATTCGCCGCCGCGTCTCGTTATCGTGACGGGGATGTCGGGCGGCGGCAAAACGGAGGCTTGCCGCCGCTTGGAGGATTTGGGCTATTTTTGCGTTGACAATTTGCCGCCGGTTTTTATCCCCAAATTTGCGGAGCTGTCCGCCAATACCGGCGGGCACGTTGCCAAAGTTGTCTTGGTGGTAGATACAAGAAGCCGTGATTTTTTCGATCAATTTGTCCATGTACTTGACGATATGGACGCGACAAAAACGCCTTACGAGATTTTATTCATGGATGCGACGGACGAAGTAATTGTCCGCCGCTACAAAGAAACGCGGCGCCGTCACCCATTGGCGGAGAACTCACGCATAACGGACGGCATAGCTTTGGAACGCGAACGCCTTGCTCCCATAAGAAGTCGCGCCACATACATTATCGACACCTCAACGCTGAAAAAAGTTCGACTTAAAGAAAAAATCCAAAAACTCTTCGGCGCCGGTCAAAGTTTGGCTCTGTCGATTGATATTTTGAGTTTCGGCTTCAAATACGGTATGCCCTTGGATGCCGACATGGTCTTTGATGTGCGCTTTTTGCCCAATCCTTTTTACATACCGGAACTTCGCCACAAGAGCGGCGAAGTAAAAGCTGTCGCCGAATATATCGGCCAATGGCAAGTGACGACGGAATTTACCAAACGACTTGACGCCCTCATTGACTTTCTCATTCCTCAGTACGTCAAAGAAGGAAAGAGCCAACTCGTCATCGCTGCCGGATGTACGGGAGGTATGCACAGAAGCGTGTACATCGCACGGCACCTCTACGATTTTTTGAAAGAGCGCGGGTTGCCGGTCAAATTGGAACATCGTGACCTGATGAAAAACGATGTTTGGGAACACGTCCACGGAGAAGCATAAATGCATATACTAAAATGGATGTATCCGGGACTTGGTTTCAAGCGATGGATGTTTTGTTTCGCCGTCGGGGTGTTGCTGGTAAGTCTGGGTTTGGCGCTCATCTTCAACTACAAATACTTGGACGCCGTCGAAGAAGAAATTTTTCGCGCCGTCTATAACCTTCGCGGCAGTTACGATTATATGGCGACGACCTTTATCGGCATTTTCATCTTCATTGTTGGGTCGGCGCTGATGCTCATCGCCACACGCTATGTTATCCGTTCGCTTATAATGGTGCTTCTGCCCAACAAGTCCGAACGCCTTGTCGATCTAATCTACGAAAAACGACGTTTGGCGGCAGGGCCTGTTGTGACGGTAATCGGCGGCGGACATGGTTTGTCGGTGTTGTTGCGCGGCATAAAAACCGTGACGGGCAACGTTACTGCCGTGGTGACGGTAGCCGATGACGGCGGTTCGTCGGGACGGCTGCGCGAAGACTTGGGCATAATCCCGCCCGGTGATTTGCGCAACTGCTTGGTGGCGCTCGCCGATACCGAACCGCTCATGGAAAAACTTTTTCAACATCGTTTCCCGGAGGGTAAAGGAGCGCTTGCCGGCCACAGTTTCGGCAATTTATTCATCGCCGCCATGACGGAAGTTACGGGCGACGTTGAACAAGCGCTCAACAATTCCGGCAAAGTCTTGGCGGTTAAAGGGCGCGTATTGCCGGCCAGCAAAGAGTCGGTACGCTTGGATGCCATCATGGAAGACGGCACGATCGTCAAAGGAGAATCCCAAATACCGGAAGCGCATAAACGCATAAAGCGGGTGAAACTTTTCCCGGAGAATGTGCCGCCCGTCGCCTCGGCATTAGATGCCATAAAAAACGCCGACATAATTGTCTTGGGGCCGGGCAGTCTGTACACAAGCATAATGCCGAACCTCTTGGTGAACGGCATTGCCGACGCCGTGCGCAAAAGCCGCGCCGTAAAAGTTTACATTTGCAACGTCATGACGCAAGCGGGCGAAACCGACAACTACACCGCCGCCATGCACGCCAAGGCAATTATCGACCATGGCGGTCGCGGCATTATCGACTATATCATCGTCAACGACACGAAAATTTCCGAGGAGATGAAACTTCACTACGCCAAGGAAGGCGCATACCCCGTGGCAATCGACGAAGAAAAAATCGCTGCGTTGGGCTTGGGGCTTATAAAGGCCGACATAATCAACGAAACCGATTTAATTCGCCACGACCCGGACAAACTCGCCGCCGCAATCATGAACAACGTCCCCTTCGCCGATTTTTCCGCCAAGGGCGCATAATTTATCGGGACGTATCAACGATAAGGAACATTTTACAATGACGGATACTTTGGAAATACCTTACGGCACTCGAGATGCTTTGCCCGCTGAGGCACGGCAAAACCGGTTGCTGAAAAATCACTTGAGCAATTTGTTTTCCGGGTTCGGTTACCGCGAAGTGACGACACCGGCTTTGGAATACACCGACACTTTGACCCGCGGCGATACCGAAGGCGATTTGGAAGAATCGCTGTTTAAGATAAGCGGTATCGGCCGCGGAACGGCGCTTAGACACGAAATGACGACACCGCTGGCGCGGCTTGCCGTGAGCCGTTTAAGCGGCAGTCCGCTCCCGCTTAAGCTTTTTTACATAGCCGACGTATGGCGCTTTACGAAAGAAACGCAAGCCGGCCGGCAATGCGAATTTTGCCAAGCGGGTGTCGAGCTGACGGGTAGCCCGTATCCTGCCGCCGACGCCGAAGTTATAGCTTTATGCGTGATGAGCATGAAAAAGGGTGGGCTAAAAAATTTTCGATTGTCGTTGGGGTCGGTAGCCTTCGTACGGGCAACACTTGAAAGCCTCAACATCGAAGAGCGGCGCCAAATTAAGCTGAAGCACGCTCTTGAAAAGCGCGACTTGGTTCGTTTTGACGCCGAAATCAACACGCTTAATCTCGCCGAAGGCGATGCCCAAAAATTGCGTCGCCTGCCTTACCTTATCGGCAAAGAGGAAATCTTAGCCGAATGTGGCGCCATGGCCAAAACCGCAACGGCCAAAGCAGCGGTTGACAATTTATCGGAAATTTATCGTCTGCTTGGCGTTTACGGTGTCGCCGACGATGTGTTTTTTGACATGGGGCTTATCCGCGATTTTGATTATTACACGGGCGCTGTTTTTGAAGTCTATGCCGACGGCTTTGGCTTTCCCATCTCGGGCGGCGGTCGATACGATACCCTCCTTGCCGCCTTCGGTGAAAATTGTCCGGCGACCGGGTTTTCGCTGGGGCTTGATCGGTTGCTCATTGCCAAAGCACAACAGGGCGACAACTTTATCGACAGCGAAGAACGCGTTTATGTTGGCTATGTTGCCCACGCAGAAAAAACCGCCATCAATCGCGCCGCCGACTTACGCAACCAAAACGAACACTCTGCCGTCGAAATCGCTTTTGCGGCGCAAACGGAAGAGGAAGCCGCCCAAACAGCCAAAGAACGCGGTTGCCGCTTGGTTTATTGCCGTTGACACCATGAACAACCGCGTCAGACAATTCATTGTCGCCGCCCGCGCCAAACTTACCGCCAATGATTTTGCATACGTCAAACGCATTTTGCCGGACGCCGAAGCATACGAATTATTCTGCGGTATGAGCGTAATAGATATGCGCCATGCGCTAAACACGGCGCGAACCGCCGAAATTTTCGCCGCACAGTCTCCCGAAGTGGACAAAAAACTGCTTCTTCGCGCCGCACTCTTGCACGATGTGGGGCGTAAAAAAGGCGACATGGGACTGTGGGCGAAAGTATTTGCGGTATTGGCGACGCGATTTTTTCCGTGTCGGGCAAAGAAAATGGCCGAACAATATGCGGCTGTTGTAAAAAACAACAACGATGCCGCAATGCCGCACATTTCAGCGACGGACGACAAAACGCTCCGTTCCCGAAAGGGGTACGGAGCGTTTTGTTTTCACCGCATTTTGTACATATACTATTTCCATGCGGCAATCGGCGCGGCGAAATTGCGCACCCTCGCCTTAACCGACGAGGCACGGTTAGTTGCCGCCCACCACGATTTGCCGCAAGATTCCGATTCGCCGGAGCTTAAGTTACTGCGGCTTGCCGACGAACTAAATTAGGCGCTTTGCCAAGCGACACGTTTGTCTGCCGCATTTTCGGCGCAATAAACAACTCGCAAAAATAAGTTTGCGGCAACCGCCCAAAATTTCTTGCGTTCGCCGCAAGGAATACTATATAATCGCAAAAACATACCTATGGGAGGAACAAACCGATGGGCGAAATAATCTTACGTTATACGCGTGGCGGACACACCGAGAACATTCACTTGGGCGACGTCGCCGTGGTCGATACGGCCGGCAATTTGACGGACAGCGTCGGCGACGCATATCTGCCGATGTTTTGGCGAAGCGCCGCCAAACCTTTTCAAGCGTTGCCGTTCGTTAAGGACGGCGGCATGGAAAAATACGGCATCACCGCCGAAGAATTGGCGTTATTGGTATCCTCGCACAGCGGCGAAGAAAATCATGTGCGGCTTGTAACGGGCATTTTGGCTAAACTGGGCTTGACGCCCGATGCTTTAGATTGCGGCGCGGCGCGTCCCATGAGCGGCAAAGCTTTTTCGGCGCTCATAAAGAGCGGGCAAAAACCGCAAGCGGTGCATAATCCCTGTTCGGGCAAACACTCGCAAATTTTGGCGCTGTCGCAAATGCTCAATATTCCCATTGAAGGTTATATCAAACCCGAGCACGAGGCGCAAAAAATAATTCGCCGTCATATCGCCATGGCTACGCGCTTAAACGAAGACGAAGTGGAAATCGGCATCGACGGGTGCGGCGTGCCGGTGTTCTATTTACCGCTCTTTAACATGGCTCTTGCCTATGCGCGGCTTGCCGATCCGCAAAAAGGCGCATGGGGTGAATATGAACGGGCGGCGACGCAAATAATTGAAGCAATGGCGGCCTATCCGCAAGTTTTGTCGGGTACGGGACGAATTGACGCCGAAGTCGGGAAAATAACCAACGGGCGCATCGTCGCCAAAATCGGCGCGGATGCCGTTTACTGCTTGGCCATTCGCGACAAAGCATGGGGCGTTGCGTTTAAGATTGAAGACGGCAGTTATGCAGCGGTGACTCCGGCGGTTATTGCCGTGCTCAAACGCTTAAAAGTGTTGACGGCAAAAGAGGAAAACTACTTGGACGAAAAATTCCCGCCGCTCCTAAAGAACCATCGCGGCGACATCATCGGCACGATTGAATATGACATCTGCCGCGATTGCGGAGAACATCGTGCTTAATTTTAATGAATATCTGCAAACAAATTTTATCGGGCGCAACGTCGTTGCCCGGGAAAATATTCCCTCCACCAACGATTTGGCGAAACAGTTGGCGGCCAAAGGCGCACCGAACGGAACAATAGTCATTGCCGACGAACAATCGGCGGGACGCGGGCGGCTAAACCGCGGGTGGTATTCGCCAAAGGGCGGCGGCCTGTGGTTCTCGCTGATTTTGCGTCCCGGCGATTTCGTCGCTCCCGTCGATGCGGCAAAATTCACTTTGCTTACGGCGGTTGCCGTAATTTTTACCATGCAAAAATTCTCGTTGACGGCAAAGATAAAATGGCCGAACGACATACTCTTTGACGGGAAAAAACTCGTCGGTATTCTGACGGAAATGAGCGCGACCGACGAACGAATAAACCACATCGTCGTCGGAGCAGGCATTAACGTCAACATCGCCACCGAGGATTTCCCGCCGGACATTGCCCAAATCGCCACGTCCCTTTTGATAATGCGTGGCGCACCGCTTAACGAAGGACAATTTCTCGCCGCTTTTTTGGCAGAATTTGAAAAACTTTATATCAACGTCGCCAACGAGCGCGGCTTTTCATCGGTCTTAAACAAATGGCGGAAGCACTCGGCAACAATAGGAAACGAAGTGACCGTTTTCGGCATCGGCGAAACGTTTTCGGGCATTGCCGAGGACATTGACAACGACGGCGCTTTGCTCGTAAGAACAACCGTCGGCTTAAGAAAAGTATTGGCTGGGGACGTATCCGTAAGGAGTCGGAGGAACTAAAATGCTTCTCGTATTTGACATAGGAAACAGCAACATCGTTATGGGTACGTATGAAGGCAAAACCTTGCGGCATCATTGGCGCATTTCCACGGACAGACAAAAGACCGGCGACGAATACGGTATGCTGATGAACGATCTCTTCCGTTATCAGGGCATCGCCATGCAGGACATCAAGGCAATAATAATCTCGTCGGTCGTGCCGCCCTTGGTCGTACCCATGGTGAAAATGTGCGAACGCTATTTTGGGTTGCACCCTCTGGTGGTGGGGCCGAACATCAAAACCGGCATAAAAATCCATTACGAGAATCCGCGTACGGTCGGGGCGGATCGTTTGGTAAACGTCGTCGGCGCCTTTGAGCAATACGGCGGTCCGTTGATTGTCGTCGATATTGGCACGGCAACCACCTTTGACGTCGTAGCGGCCAACGGTGACTTTTTGGGCGGCGTCATTGCCCCCGGTATCGGCACAAGCGCCGACGCACTCTTCCAAACGGCGGCACAA
Source organism: uncultured Selenomonadaceae bacterium (assembly GCA_905236595.1). Lineage (GTDB taxonomy): Bacteria > Bacillota > Negativicutes > Selenomonadales > Selenomonadaceae > CAJORE01. Next base: position 9,328 of record CAJORE010000297.1, read on the forward strand.
CTTCCTCGCATTGAACTCGTACCGCCGAAAAACATCGTTTGTCACAACACGATCCAAGGTATGCAGGCCGGCATTATCTTTGGCTATGTGGGACAAATTGACGGCATCGTGAATCGCATAAAAGACGAGTTGCAATTTCCGTCAATGAAAGTTATCGCCACCGGCGGTTTGGCAAAAATGATCCAAAAAGAATCGCAAACAATTGACTGCATCGACCACTTTTTGACATTGACCGGGCTTCGGGTGCTGTACGAACGCAACCGCGCGGACAATACGGCCATGACGACCGACGAGGCGACATCGTGATTTACGACCAAGCCTTTGGCAATAATAAAGGTGTCAATATCGGCGGCTTGCATTTTACAACGCCGATATTTTTGGCACCGATGGCCGGCGTCACCGATCGCGCCTTTCGCTTACTGGTACGCGAACAAGGTTGTCCCCTGTGCTTCGGCGAAATGGTAAGCGCCAAAGCCATTTGCCACCGTAATGAAAAAACGTTGCGGATGCTTGAAACGACGGCCGAAGATCGCCCCTTCGCATTGCAACTTTTCGGCAACGAACCGGAAACCGTCGCCGAAGCGGCAAAATTCGTCGAAGCGACGGGTTTTGCCGACATAATTGACTTTAACATGGGCTGCCCCGTACCGAAGATTGTCAACAACGGTGAAGGATCGGCACTAATGAAACAACCGCTCCTGGTCGAAAAAATCTTAACGACGCTTTGCCGCGCCGTAAAATTGCCGGTGACGGTGAAAATCCGCAAAGGCTTTGACGACGAACATATAAACGCCGTCGATATCGCCCGTATCGCCGAAAATGCCGGTGTCGCGGCGATCGCCGTACACGGCCGCACCCGCGAACAATATTACGCCGGCGCGGCGGATTGGGATATTATCGCCGCCGTCAAAGATGCGCTAACCATTCCCGTCATCGGCAACGGCGATATTCGCAGTATCAAAGATATGCGCGACATCTTTGCCAAGACAAAATGCGACGGCATTATGGTAGGACGCGCCGCCCAAGGCAATCCATGGCTCTTTGGGCAACTTATAGCCGCCTTTAACCGCAAACCTTTGCCAAATGCGCCGACTGCCGCCGAGCGTACCGCCATTATGCTAAAACACCTGTCTTTACTTGTCGCCGATAAGGGCGAATACATCGGCTTGCGCGAAATGCGAAAACATGCGGCATGGTACACCAAGGGGCAAGTCGGCGGCACAAAATTTCGCGATCAAATAAACCGTGCCGCAACTCTTGAAAAATTTGTGGCGCTGATTAACGAACAGAATTAAAAACTCATTTGCGTGTTGTCGCCGACTATTGTATGCGGCAAACAAAGATTTATTGGCA
>CAJORE010000298.1 GCA_905236595.1 uncultured Selenomonadaceae bacterium
AGTGGTGCTACGCTGAGGAGGAATGACGCAGTATGCCGGAAAAAGACCCGGCAAGGGTGCGGACGAATTATGCAGTATTTCCCATAATTGATGAACAGCTCCTGAGGGCAAAAATATTTAAGAGCCGTCCGGTCGCACATTTGGTGCGGCGGACGGCTCTTTGGCGCGGATTTTTTGCTTTTTTTAACCAATGTTCATTTTTGCCTTCGCTGTCAAAACATATTTAATGGGTCGATGTCGATAATAACCTTGGGGTCGATGGGGACATTTTCGTTACGCAGGAAACGGCGCACACTTGTCAAATCGGCTGTCTTTATAAGGAGCGCCGTGCGGTAGATACCGCGAAATTTAGTGATTGCCGGGGCGAAAGGCCCGATGATTTTGTGGCTCTCGGCATTAAAGCGGGCGCGAAATTTATCCGCTAAGGCCGTGGCGCGTTTTTTGCCGCGCTCTTCGTTCTCGTCCGTAAAAATTAGTTTTATCAAGCGACAAAACGGCGGATAAAACAGCGCCTTGCGCCGCTTGATTTCTTCGGCAAAAAAAGCTTCGTAATCTTGGTACAGCGCGGTAAGCACCGCATAATGGTTGGGGTTGTAGCTTTGGACGATGGTTTTGCCGCGCTTTTCGCCGCGTCCGGCACGCCCCGCCGTTTGCGTTATGAGCATAAACGTGCGTTCGGCGGCGCGGAAATCCGGCAGGTTCAGTCCCGCGTCCGCGCTTATGACGCCGACGGTGGTCACGCCTTCGACGTCGTGCCCCTTGGCGACCATTTGCGTACCGAGTAAAATATCGCTTTCGCCGCGCTTAAATTTATCCAAAATGGTTTGGTGGGCAAATTTCTTACCGCCAACCGTATCGCGATCCATGCGCAAAAGCCGCGCCGTCGGCAAAAGTTCGGCAATCTCTTCCTCTAACTTTTCCGTACCCGATCCGAAATACTTTATGTAGCGGCTTTGGCATTTCGGGCAAATTTTCGGTGTGTCCATGGTTATGTCGCAATGGTGGCAATGCAATTTGCCGCTTGTCTTATGGTAAACCATCGGCAAAGAACACTCCGGGCAATTTATTACTTCGCCGCACGAACGGCACATGACAAAAGTCGCCCACCCGCGACGATTGAGCATTATAATGGCCTGTTCCTTTGCCGATAGTGTGTCGGCCAATAACTTTTGCAAAGCCCGGGACATGATGCGGCGATTGCCTTCCTTCAGTTCGCTCCGCATATCTATGGCCAAAACCTGCGCCAAGGGACGATTGCCGATGCGGTGAGGCATGGAAAGGTACCGAAGCTTGCCTTCCTTGGCCAGCGCATACGTTTCAAGGGCGGGGGTGGCGCTGCCTAACAGCAATGTCGCCCCGTGCAATTTGGCCAAGACGGCGGCGACGGTTCGGGCGTGGTAACGGGGCGTCTCGTCCTGCTTGTAAGAGCTGTCTTGCTCCTCGTCCAAGATTATCAGCCCCACATTGTCCACCGGAACAAACAGGGCGGAACGTGCGCCGATGATTATGCCCGCTTCGCCGGTACGGGCGCGCTCGATGGCATCACCGCGCTCGGCCAATGATAAGCGGCTGTGGATAACGATAATATCCTCGTTGAAATTCTGCTTAAAATTGTCAACGAGTTGCCCGGTCAGAGCAATTTCCGGGACGAGAACAATGACGATGCGCCCCGTCTTCCGCGTTTCGGCGGCCGCTTCGATATATACTTGGGTTTTGCCGCTGCCCGTTACGCCGTGAAGCAAAAAGCCGCCGTATCGACCGACGGTGTTCCGTAACTGTTGCGAAAGCGCCGTTCTTGGCGGCGGCAAATGACATTTGCCGCCGCCAAGGCATTTACAGCGGCGGAAGAAATGCCCGCTTCCCTTAACGTGCGTTTCTCAAGGCGCGGCGTTTGACGCAACAATTCAAGGAGGCGGCGTTGCGCTTTTTTGCGGGAAAAACCGGCCAAAAACTTATCGTCAACGGTAATGCCGGGGGCAAGCACGATGTATTCTTCGGTTTTGGCGGCGCTTTCTTTTTTTATCCCGCCTTTGCCGGGAATAAACAAGCGCAAAATTTCCGCCAACGGGCATAAATAAAAATCCGCCAAACGACGGGCGGCGGTTATGACAACGGGCGGGAACCATGCCGCTTGGCCGACGGGTTTTACAATGTCCTTTAATTCCAAAGGCGGCGGCGAAGCAATATCCTCAATCGCCAAAACAAACCCTTCCACCTTGCGACCGCCAAAAGGGACAAGCACGCGCCAACCGACATCAATGAAGGAAAATTCGTCGGGTATACGGTATGTGTAGGCTTTGGTCAGTGTTTTGACGGGCAAATTGGCGTAAATTTGCGCGGTAAGCATGATGTTTTCCTCGGGGCTTTTTTTCGCAAAAGCCCTTAACTTTACATAGGCAAATACGATATAATATGTGTGGGTAATTTAGCGCCGCCGAAAATCGACGGCGTTGCAACCAAAAAAGAAGGTGATAAAAATGCTGGAACGTATCGAACGCGTTGAACGGATCAAACGTCTTGACAACGATGTCGGCAATGCTTTTGCCCGCAAACGCGGCTATGGGGATTCGTCCAAAAACGGCAAAAGCTTTGCCCAAGTCTTGCAAGACACTTTGCAAGGCGGCGGCTCTAAGCCTACCGAGCGGGAATTGCCCGCGGCGTACGCCTTGGAGATTTCAACCGTCCCCAAAGTTACCCAAAGCCTGTTCTACGATAACTCCTCGTTCATCGGCACGTTGGTGTCGCGTTACAATGCCCGGTCGGCATACTAAATTTACGGAGGTCATACTAAGGTGTCCTTACAAACCACCGAAGACGAAAATTACATGAGAGCGGCTCTGGCGGAAGCGCAAAAGGCATTTGCTTTAGGCGAAGTTCCTGTCGGAGCCGTTCTTGTCAATAAAGATAATGAACTAATCGCCGCCGCCCATAACCTGTGCGAAAAAAACCAAGACGCCACACAACACGCGGAAATGTGCGCCATAAAAGAAGCCGTGCGCCGTTTACGCCGCAAATATTTGACGGATTGCACGCTTTATGTAACGTTGGAGCCGTGCCCAATGTGTGCGGGCGCTTGCCTTATGAGCCGCATCGGACGCATTGTGTACGGGGCCGTGGACATTCGCGCCGGAGCGTGCGAATCGTTGTTTAATGTTACCGATAATCCCGCGCTTTATTTTCGCGCTCAAATAACAGCCGGCGTATTGGAGGATGAATGTGCCGCCCTGCTCAAGAAATTTTTCGCCATGCGACGGAACTTTGACCATTGAAAACGCCCCCACCGGCGCGGGGGCGTTTTTTGGTGCGTTTTTGAAGCGGCAATTATTTTCTGAGATTTAAGCGCGAAATAATGGAGCGGTAGCGTTCAATATCTTTGTTGTAAAGATACGTCAACAAACGACGACGGGCGCCGACCATCTTCAAAAGCCCGCGGCGGGAATGATGATCCTTTTTGTGTTCTTTCAAGTGTTCGGTCAAATAGGCAATGCGCGCCGTCAACACGGCAATCTGCACTTCCGGGGAACCGGTATCGCCTTCGTGAACCGCATACTTTTTCATGATTTCCTGCTTGCCTTCTTGCGTAAGCATCGATCTGTTTCCTCCTGTTACATACAATGAATTTTAGGGGCAGCGAGCCGACCGCCGGAGGGTATCAGCGCATCTTTCCGCCGACCGCCGCGAGGGATTATATCATAAGCGCGAGGTGGTGTAAAGTGCTTTTGCCGACAATGCCACGTCCGGAAAAATTCTCGGGAAGCAAGCGGTACGCAACTGTTTTTTCAAAAATTCCCAAGCGACGAAAAAAACTTTGACTTTTTGACTTTTATGTGTTACTATAATTGCGTCGTTGAAATCAAGGCGACGCCTTCTTCGTTGTAACCGGGTCGGCGTTGCGCCAAAGGGGAGTGAACGATAATGAAAGACGAAAAATATACTGCCGCCGTTTTGGCGACGTTGCAAGCGGCACAGCAAACCGCCGCGTTAAAATATCATCAGGAATTTACTTCGCTACATACGTTAAAAGCTTTGGCCAAAGAGCCGGAAGGATTGTTGGCGACAATTTTCACCGAATGTGGCGTTGATTTAAGTAAACTGAATCGCCGCGTCGATGAATTGTTGGCGAAAATTCCTTCGGTGAAAGGCGTCGATCGTCTTACCATGGGAACGGATATGGTGCGCGTTCTTGCTAAAGCCGACGAGATACGCGGCCGCATGAACGATGATTACGTCAGCACCGAACATTTGTTGGAGGCGCTGGCCGCCGATGGCAAGGACGAAGTCCGCGAACTTATGACCGGTATGGGGCTTACCGCCGCGAAAATCGAAGCCGCCGTTATCAAAAATCGCACGGGCAATGTGACGAACGAGAATCCCGAGGACAGCTACCGCGCTTTGCAAAAATACGGACGCGATTTAACGCAGGCGGCGCAAAGCGGTAAGCTTGATCCCGTTATCGGTCGCGAAGAGGAAATTCGCCGGACGATTGAAATTTTGTCCCGCCGCACGAAAAACAACCCGGTGCTTATAGGCGAACCGGGCGTCGGCAAAACGGCTATCGTCGAAGGGTTGGCGCAACGTATCGTAAAAGGCGATGTTCCGGAGTCGCTAAAGCACAAAACGCTGTTTAGTTTGGATATGGGAGCTTTGGTGGCGGGGGCAAAATATCGCGGTGAATTTGAGGAACGCTTGAAGTCGGTCTTGGCGGAGATTGCCAAATCCGACGGACAAATTCTTTTGTTCATTGACGAGGTGCATACCGTGGTGGGGGCGGGCGCCGCCGAAGGCGCCATGGATGCCGGCAATATCCTAAAACCCATGCTTGCCCGGGGCGAATTGCGTTGTATCGGCGCGACGACCCTTAACGAATATCGCAAATACATCGAAAAGGACAGCGCTTTGGAGCGCCGGTTCCAGCCGGTTATGGCGGCGGAACCGACCGTTGAAGATACCATAAGCATTTTGCGCGGGCTTAAGGAACGCTACGAAGTTCACCACGGCGTTCGTATTCGGGACTCGGCCTTGGTGTCGGCGGCGGTGCTGTCCGATCGCTACATTGCCGACCGTTTTTTGCCCGATAAGGCTATTGACTTGGTGGATGAAGCGGCGGCGCGGCTTCGGACGGAAATCGAATCCAGCCCCGCCCCCATTGACGAAGTTCG
>CAJORE010000299.1 GCA_905236595.1 uncultured Selenomonadaceae bacterium
AACCCACAAGGGGCTTTGCCCCTTGACCCCAGCAGGGAGCTTCGCCCCCTGCACCCCGAATGTTTTTAGTTTTTCGAGATGCCCTTATTTCGATTCTTGCTTTTTGGAGGATAATGAAGATTGATTCATCGGCCATCAAAGGTTTTCACGGGACAAACGGCTCCTTGTTCGGCGTCGAAACGACCGATGCCCAAAAATTTACCGTCGGAAAATACCATCACCGTCGGCGGCAAACTTTTCCGCACCGTCGTGCTCATTCCGTCGGCAAAAGCTTTCGCCCGCGTCGGCGGCAGATTAAAGCGCGGTATGTGCGATAGCGCCGCCGACGGCTCAATCATAATTTTTGCCGTTTCCCCGTCGTCCTTGGCCGCCGCGACCTCGTCCAAAGTTATTGCCCGGCTGAGTGAAAAACCGCCCGATAGTGTCCGCACCAAAAAATTCAAAACGGCGGGGGTGCCGAGTTTTTCGCCGATGTCCGTCACCAACGATCGAATGTACGTCCCTTTGCCGCAAGCGACGTCCATGACAAAACCGCCGTTGCCGATTGCCGATAAAACGATGGCACTTATTTTGACTTCGCGCACGGGGATGGCGATGCTTTCCGAATTGCCCGTTTTGCGCGTCAGCTTGTAAGCTCGCCGACCGTCGATTTTCACCGCCGATTTGGCCGGCGGTTTTTGCTTAATCGTGCCGACAAATTCCCGTAACACGTTTTGCAAAACTTCGGCGGAGGGCAACGCAATATTTTCCTGCCGGGCAATTATTTGCCCCGTGGCATCACCGCTGTCCGTGGCAATGCCTAACCGCACTTCGGCGCGATAAGCTTTATCCTCCGGCAAGTATTCCAAAAGCCGCGTCGCTTTGCCGACGGCAACGGGCAACACCCCCGCCGCCGCCGGATCGAGGGTTCCGGCATGACCGATGCGTTTTACGCCCAAAATGCGCCGCAATGCCGCTATGACATCATGCGAACTCATGGCGGGCGGCTTCAGGATATTTAAGAAGCCGTCGATCATTGTCGGTACAGGGCGGCCAGCGCTTCGGTCAATTCGGCGACGATAACGCGCTTGGCTTCGGCAAAGGGCATATTGAGCGTACAGCCGGCGGCGCGAATGTGGCCGCCGCCGCCGAATTTCACGGCTATTTTGGCTACGTCCAACCGTTTGCTGCGCATACTTACGCGGCAGACGTTCGCTTCCTGGCATTTCACCATTACCGCCGTGTCAACGCCCTCGATAATGCGTACGTTGTCGATAAAACCTTCCGTGGTTTCAAGCGTTTCGACAAGGGGCAAGTCCAAGAAGATACCGGCGGCTTTGCCGGCGGCGAAAAGTTCGACGGTGGACAAGGCCGCCGCCATGCCCTTGACGGTGGCGAAGGATTTTTCCTCCGTCGCTTCGGAAACGATGTTCGGTTTGACGTCGTACTCCATAAGTTCCGCCGCTGCCCGCATGGTAAAAGGCTTGGTGCTGGCATAGCGGAAAAATCCCGAATCGGTGGCAATGCCGGTGTACAAGCAAACGGCAATGTCGCTGTCAAAAGCCACGCCCATTTCCTTGATGACTTCGTAGACAATCTCCGCCGCCGCCGCCCGATCGGCATCAAGATACAGTTCGTCCGCCGCTTCGTCATTGCTTATATGATGATCGATATTGAGAACCTTGGCATCGGTCATATCCTTTACGCGGCTTATGCGATCAATGTTCGCGTCCAATATGACCAAGCGATCGGCGGTCAGTTTTGCCGACGGCAGATTTTCCGGCGGGCGCTTTATGAGTTCGTAGCCCGGCAAAAAGGAAAAAATGCGCGGTGCTTTGTCGTCGATGTAAACTTCGACCTGTTTGCCGGCTTTTTTCAAGGCGTGCATAAGCGCCAGCGTCGAACCGATGGCATCCCCGTCCGGATGAATGTGCGTCGCCAAAACAAAGCGGTCGTTGTTGTTTAGAATTTGCGCCGCCTCCGCAAGAGTGATTTTGCTCATAGCTACCTCCGCTTATTCCTCTTGGTCATGTTCGATATGGGCATCGTTCAATAAATGCTGAATGTGCTCGCTGTAATCAAGGGTCGTATCGCGCACAAATTCTATTTCCGGCGTGTAACGCAGGCGGATCCGCCGCCCCAATTCGCGGCGCACGAAGCCTTTGGCGCTGTTTAGCCCCGCCCAAGAGGCGGCAATCTCCTTGTCGCTGCCCATTAAGCTTACAAAAATCTTCGCCTCGCGCAAATCGGGCGTCACCGTCACCTCCGTAACGGTGACAAACCCGATGCGCGGATCTTTAATTTCGCGACTTATAATTTGGCTGGTTTCGATTTTTATCAGCTCTTGCACCTTTTGCGGGCGTACCTTACTCATTGGTCGCCTCGGCGTCGCTCTCGGCGGCGCGTTTTTCGGCTTCCTTGTTCACGTCCGCAATGGAGGTTTCGATTTCTTCCATGACATACGGCTCGATGATGTCGCCCTCGCGGAAATCGCGGAAGTCAACGATGGATATGCCACATTCGTAACCCGCCGCCACTTCTTTTACATCGTCCTTGAAACGCCTAAGCGAATCAATGGCGCCGTCGAAAATTTCAATGTTGTCGCGGATAATACGGATTTTGGCGTTGTTGGTAATTTTGCCTTCCAAGACGTACGAACCGGCCACCAGCACTTTGGAAAATTTCATCACCTGCCGGATTTCCACGCGACCCAAAACGACTTCTTTGTACTTGGGCGCAAGCATTCCGCTCATGGCATCCTTGACGTCGTTTAACGCATCGTAAATGACGCGGTACGTCCTGATGTCGATGTCCTCCGCATCGGCAACGCGCCGCGCATTGGCATCGGGACGCACGTTAAAGGCGATGATGAGCGCATTCGAGGCCGAAGCCAACATAACGTCGGATTCGCTCACCGCGCCTACGCCGGAATGAACGATGGACACGCGCACTTCGTCGTTTTTGTTCAGCGCCAAAAGAGCGCTGTTCAAGGCTTCCACCGAACCTTGCACGTCGGCTTTGACGACGATGTTGAGGTCTTTGATGTTGCCTTCTTTTATCTGGCGGAACAAATCGTCAAGGGAGACTTTCTTGGAGTTGACCAACCGGCTCTTTTGCCGTTCCTGCCGTGCCGCCGCTATGGAACGCGCTTGCTTTTCGTCCAAAACGGCAAGAATGTCGCCCGCCGCCGGAACGTCGCTTAATCCCAAAACTTCCACCGGTACGGAAGGGCCGGCCTTTTTCACGTTGTCGCCGCGATCGTTGACCATGGCGCGCACTTTGCCGTAGACCGTACCCGCCACTAAGGAATCGCCCAACTTGAGCGTGCCGTTTTGCACCAGAACCGTCGCCACCGGGCCTTTGCCCTTGTCAAGTTCCGCTTCGATGATGACGCCGCGTGCTTCGCGGTTGGGGTTGGCCTTTAACTCTTGCATCTCGGCGACCAACAAAATCATTTCCAAAAGATCGCCAATGCCGAGTTTTTGTTTGGCGGAGACGGGAACCATCGGCGTGTCGCCGCCGTATTCCTCCGGCACGAGGTTGTGTTCCATGAGTTCTTGTTTCACTCGTTCGGGGTTCGCGCCGGGCTTGTCGATTTTGTTGATGGCGACGATGATGGGAACGCCCGCCGATTTGGCATGGCTTATCGCTTCCACCGTTTGCGGCATTACACCGTCGTCGGCGGCGACAACCAACACGGCAATATCCGTGACTTTCGCGCCGCGGGCGCGCATGGCGGTGAAGGCTTCGTGACCCGGCGTATCGAGGAACACGATTTTCTTGTCCTTGCCGGATTCCTTATCTTTGCACATGACTTGGTACGCGCCGATGTGTTGCGTAATGCCGCCCGCTTCGTGGCTGGTGACGGAAGTTTTCCGTATCACGTCCAACAACGAGGTCTTGCCGTGGTCGACGTGACCCATGACGGTAACCACCGGAGGACGGCTCTTTAAGCTCTTGGCTTCGTCCTCGATTTCGGGAATTTCCGTCGGATCAACTTCGGGCGGCAATTCCTCCGTCGTGACGCCGAATTCCGCCGCTACGAGCGAAGCCGTATCGTAGTCGATTTCCTGATTGATGGTCGCCATGACGCCCATGAGGAAGAGCTTCTTTACGACGTCCGCCGCCGTGCAGCTCATTTTGCTGGCCAAATCTTTGACGGCGATGTTCTCGCCGATTTTGATATGTTTGGGACGAGCGATCTCAACCTTCGCCGGCGGCTGATTGTCGCGTTTTTTGCGACGGTTGCGATCCTTGCGGACGCGCCCTTCGCCGTTGAAGTTGTTGTTGTTGATGTCGTTGCTGCGCCCGTTGGCGGTTTTGCCGCCGCGATTGCCGGAGCCGTTTTTGCCGCGGTTGTCGTTCTTGCCGCCCTTTTTGCCGGATTGCTCCTTGCCTTTGCCGCGGTTTTCGTTGCCCCGGTTGTCGCCGTTGCCGTCGGCGGTTTTGCCTTGCCGTTCGAGCGCAAAATCACCGTTGTTTTTAGCGCCGTTCTTTCGCCCGTTGCCCCGGTTATCGCCGCGATTATCGCCGCGTTTGCCGCCGCCCATGTTGTCGATGCTTTGCTTGCCGCCGACTTCTTTTCGTTGTTCGCCGTTGCGGGTCGGACGGTTACCGTCGCGCACAGAGCGCCCTTTTTGCGCTTGGAATTTGCCGCTTTCGGCTAAGCGCCGCCGGTTGTTTTCTTCTTTTGTTGCCACGATTCGCAGTCCGGAAACCGATTTTTCAACCGGTGTTTCGCGAGAAGGTTGCGTCGGCGGGTTCGCCGTTTCTTTTTTTTCGGGGACGGTTTTTACCGGCGCCGCATTGTCTTCGGTTTTCACCGTCTTTGCCTTGTCGGTTGTCTTGGCATTGGCCGGTTCCGCTTTATCAGCGCCGGTCGGTTTCGGCGCATTGTCCGCCGGTTTGGTTTTGGCGGCGCTTTCGACGGCGGGTTTGGCTTTGGCCTCGTCGTCCGTATTTTTCGGCGCCGTCGGCAATGATTCTTTTTTATAGGCGGTTTCCGTAGGTTTTAACGCCCTATCCGTCGGCAATGACCCGTTGTTTTCCGTTTTGCCGACGGCTTTTTTGACGCCGGCATCGCCGGTCGGTTTTTTCTTCGTTTCGCCGTTCTTTACGGTCGGCGTCTCTTTGGCGATGGGCTTGTCCGGGCGTTTGGCCTTGGCCGTGCCATCGACGCTTTTTACCGTCTTGACGTTTTTGTCGCCGGATGTCGCATCGTTTTTCGTCTTCAGGGCGAAAGCCCCCTTAACGACTTTGTAACCTTCTTCGTCAACGCTGCTAAAATTATTGGCAACTTTGAAGCCGTTCTTTTTCAAAACTTCAATGACTGCTTTGTAATCCGCCTTGAAAGCTTTCGCCAACTCAAAAACTCTGTATTTTCCCACTAATAAAGCCCCCACGTTCGATTTCCCGTTGCCGCCTCAGCAGTTTGCCGTCAGTTTTGTTACCGCGCGGACAAAGCCCGCGTCGGTCAATGCGACGACCGCCGTTTGCCCGTCTTTGCCGACGGCTTGAGCCAAGTCTTCTTTGTCGCCTGCGGTCAGCAAGGGAATATTGTGCTTTTTTGCCAACTGCCGATATTTTTCGGCAGTCCGTTCACTGGCATTTGCCGCGCTTATTATGAGCGCCGCTTTGTTATTCTTTAACGCCGTTTCAACGGCAAAATCACCCGTTACCAATTTTCGCGCCCTATGCGCCAAGCCAAGCACATTCAAAATTTTGCGCTCTTTTTCCGTCATAAGCCTTCCTCTTCGGATTCGGCGTTATTTTGCACGAGGCCGGTCAATTCATCCCAAAAGGCCGCGTCGGCAAAAACTTTGCCCTTTGCCTCATTGGGGCTTAAGGCGCGAAAAAGGGATTTGCCCTTCTTGGCCGCCGACACACATTCCGGCGAACGGCAAATGTATGCGCCGCGTCCCGGTGCTTTCCCCGTAATATCGACGGCACACGCGCCGTCTGCTTGGCGCACGATGCGAATAAGTCCGCTTTTTCCCTTCAGCGTGCGGCAAATTACGCACATACGTTCGCGCTCGCCGATAATTCTTCGCTTGGGGTTTGCCCGACGACGATTTTTTTTCTCCGTCGCGGCATCCTTATTCATCGCTTATCGCCTCGGCATCATCTTGCGCTACGTTTTCGCCCGTCGCATATTCGCCGTCATAATCGCCGGTGTTTTCGTATTCGCCGTCGGCCGCATCGCCGGTTTCATAGTCATCGCTTTCGTAAGCCGCGCTTTCGGCGGATTGGCTTTGACTTTTGATGTCGATTTTCCAACCCGTAAGACGCGCCGCCAAACGTGCGTTTTGCCCTTCCTTGCCGATGGCCAAGGACAGCTGGTTGTCGGGAACGACAACGGAAGAGCTGTGTTCTTCGTCGTCAAGCACCGTAACCGACAAAACTTCCGACGGCGCCAAGGCATTGGCAATATATTTCTCGGGATTTTCGCTCCATTCGACGATGTCGATCTTTTCGGCGCCCAATTCATCCGTCACCGCCTGTACGCGGATTCCTTTCGGTCCGATACAGGCGCCGATGGGATCAATGTCCTTGTCGGCGGAAAAGACCGCAATCTTCGATCTGGAGCCGGCTTCACGAACCACCGCTTTTATCTCCACCGTGCCGTCGGCAATTTCCGGCACGTTCAATTCAAACAGTTTGCGCAAAAAAATGGGATGTGTTCGCGACAAATTGATGAAGGAACCTTTTGTCCCTTTTTTCACGTCGGTAATAATCGCTTTTATGCGCTTGCCCTGCTTACATTCGTCGCCGTGCGGTATCTCGGAATATGGAAGCATGGCTTCGGTATTGCCGAGATCGACAAAAACGTTGCGGTGCTCGACGTGCAAAACAATGCCCGAAACAATGTCATTCAGCTTGCCGATGTATTCGTTGTAAAGATTGTCCCGTTCGGCATCGCGCAGTCGTTGCGTAACCGTTTGTTTGGCCGCTTGCGCCGCGATTCGCCCGAAATCGGCGGGGGTGACTTCTATCTCCACGACGTCGCCGATTTCGTAATCGGATTTTATGGCGCGGGCTTGCCCCAAGGATATCTGCGTTATGTCATCATAAACTTCGTCAACCACATTTTTTACGGCGTAGACGTGATAGGTTCCGTCAATGCGGTTAATCTCCACCCGCACATTGCCCGCCGAATTGAAATTACGCTTATAGGCCAATATCAACCCCTGCTCGATGGCCTCAAACATTATCGCGGGATTCACGCCTTTTTCTTCGCACAATTCGTTCAGTACGTCCAAAAAACTGGGGCTGGCCTTGCTACGGTATTTTAATCCCTTCCCCTTGGGGATTTTTGTTTTAATCAACTTTTATAATTCCTCCAAAAATTTTTCTTCGCCCGTTTTTGCGGAACTTTGCGCCGCCAATTATCGTTGTGCGACGCCTTAGACGACCGTTTGCCCGAGGCCGCCCTTAAGGAAATACTGCATAATTCGTCCGCACCCTTGCCGGGTCTTTTTCCGGCATACTGCGTCATTCCTCCTCAGCGTAGCACCA
>CAJORE010000300.1 GCA_905236595.1 uncultured Selenomonadaceae bacterium
GCGTTTTCGACCGGGTTTGTCGCCGGAAGGGCTGCCGCAACGCAGTCGGCTTTTGTGTAAAGGAAATACTGCATAAATGAGTTCGTGCCATTGCCGAGGGATTTTTTCGGCAGATAAGGAATGACGACGAAGTGTAGTGGTGCTACGCTGAGGAGGAATGACGCAGTATGCCGGAAAAAGACCCGGCAATGGTGCGGACGAATTATGCAGTATTTCCTAAAATATTTAGCGGATAAGTGTTTGACAATAAGGCGGTTACAATATAAAATGTGCTGTTAGTTAATGTAATATTTTCCCGTGAAATACGGGAGGAAAGGATGTGTTTATTCGTGAAAGACGAAATCTTCAGCGTGTTGCAACGCGTGGGCAGAAGCTTCATGCTCCCCGTTGCCGTACTGCCGATTGCCGGTCTGCTTTTGGGCGTCGGCGCATCTTTTACGAACCCGACCACGATTAAGACTTACGGTCTTGAAAGTGTGTTCGGCGACGGCACGCTCATGAACGCGCTCTTGACGGTTATGAGCGCGGCGGGCGGTGCAATATTCGGCAACTTGCCGATTATTTTTGCCGTAGGTGTTGCTATCGGCATGGCGAAGGCAGAAAAAGAGGTCGCGGCTTTGGCGGCGATGATTGCCTTCTTTATCATGCACGTTTCCTGTAACGCCACCTTAAAAATCACCGGCTCTATTTTGCCGGACGGCTCCATTGCCCCCGGTGTTCTGGAGGGTACCATAGCCGACAGTTGCGGCATTACGTCCCTGCAAATGGGTGTTTTCGGTGGTATTATCGTCGGCATAGGTGTTGCGTGGTTACATAACAAGTACCACAAGATAATATTGCCGGATGCATTGTCTTTCTTTGGCGGTTCGCGTTTTATCCCCATTATTTCCACCGTGGTGTTCATGTTCGTCGGTATCGCCATGACTTTTATCTGGCCCGTGGCGCAGGACATCATCTTCAAACTCGGCGGACTTGTTACCGGAACCGGTTATATCGGAACATTGATTTTCGGTATTATCAAACGGGCGTTGATTCCTTTTGGGCTTCACCATGTGTTCTATTTGCCCTTCTGGCAAACCGGTGTCGGCGGCAGCATGATGGTGGACGGACAGCTTATTCAAGGCGGTCAGAACATCTTCTTTGCTCAGTTGGCCTCCCCCAATGTGGCGCATTTTAGTGCCGATGCGACCCGGTATTTCTCCGGCGAATTTATCTTTATGATTTTTGGTTTGCCCGGTGCGGCGCTGGCCATGTATCGTTGTGCGCGTCCCGAGAAGAAGAAAGTTGCCGGCGGTTTGCTTTTGTCGGCGGCGTTGACTTCCATGCTCACGGGTATTACCGAGCCTATCGAATTCTCCTTCTTGTTTGTGGCGCCGATGCTCTTTGCGGTGCAAGTGGTTTTGGCCGGTGCGGCGTATATGATAGCTCATATGCTTAATATCGCTGTCGGTCTTACCTTCTCCGGCGGTTTCCTCGATCTTTTCATCTTCGGTATTTTGCAGGGCAATGACAAGACCAGTTGGATGTTGATCGTACCCGTCGGCATAGTCTATTTCTTCTTGTACTATTTCGCGTTCAGCTTCCTTATCAAGAAGTTTGACTTTAAGACGCCCGGACGCGAAGATGACGATGAAGAAACCAAACTCTACACCAAAGCGGACGTGAACGCTCGCAATGCGGCCAAAGCGGCAAATGGCGGCGATGAATTAAGCCAGGCCATAGCGCGCGCTTTAGGTAGCAAACGCAACATAACTTCGGTCGATTGTTGCGCGACGCGTCTTCGTTGCTCGGTGGCGGATTCGTCGCTTGTCGATCAGAAATTGTTGAAGGCCACCGGTGCCAGCGGTGTTATCGTAAAAGGTACGGGTGTGCAGGTAATATACGGACCGAAAGTTGCCGTCATAAAGAGCAACTTGGAAGAATATTTGGAGCATGCTCCCGAAGTGGAGCCTGACGCATTGCCTGCGGCGTCGCCTGTTGCGGCACCTGCACCGGCGGCATCGGCACCGGCGGCGTCAAGCGGTAAAAGAAATTTTGCCGCACCGGCTAATGGTACGGTTAAACCCATAACGGATGCCCCCGACGAAGCGTTTGCGGGCAAGATGATGGGTGACGGTTTCTTCATTGAACCTGCCGACGGAGCGGTTGTTGCTCCGTGCGACAGTGAGGTAATGTTCGTATTTGATACGAAACACGCTATCGGCTTAAAGGCTGCCGACGGCACGGAATATCTGATTCATTATGGAGTCGATACCGTTAAGTTGGGCGGCAAGGGCTTTGAAGTGTTCGTGCAGAACGGGCAGAAAGTCAAGAAGGGCGACAAGCTTATGCAAGTTGATCTTGACTACGTTAAGGCGAACGCCCCAAGCGATGTTTGCTTGGTCATTTTCACCGGCCTGACCGAAGGACAAGCCGTTAAGGTTACTGCTTCCGGCACGGTGAAAGCGCTTGATGACGTTGTGACCTACTGATTTTTTTAGGTGACAATGCCGTTGTTGCGGCAAAACAAAAATCCCCGCTCCGTTTTGGGGCGGGGATTTTGTAATGTGAAAAAACAAGAGGGAGAAAGAAGAAGGACGAGATGCCTTTTGGAAGGAAACGTTATGCTTACGGATGATCAAAAGAATGACGCGACGATTTTGCTTTATCGCTATGCGCAAGAACTTCGCGATTTAGGGTATAACGTGTTGCCGATACGCGGCGTAAAATTTGGCAATGCAGTAAAAATATTCGGCAGTTGTCGTCGCCATTACAACGGGCAGACGCCTTCGGGAGTAACTATAAAAATCAACGAGGTGTGTTGGCGAGCCGCCGATTATTCTTTGAAATCGACGATTTTGCACGAACTTGTTCACGCTATCGCCGATACGCATCACCACGATGCCGCTTTCAAGAAATATGCCGCCGAAATCAGTCGCCGTTACGGCGTACCCATTGCCACTCATGCCGACGCGGCGGAATGGGAGGCCGTGAAAACAAATGAAAGCGTGGTCTTTCCTTATCGGGTGGTGTGTAAGTATTGCGGCAAAACATACGAATACTTACGCCGTGCCAAAATAATCCGCGACATAGAGCGCGGCAAGGGCGAACGTTGGAAATGTCCCCGTTGCGGCAGCAATGTTTTTGCGGTGGAATACGCCGATAATTAGCGGCAGCGGTATGCTACGATTGTAGCTGTCCCCTTGCCCGGGTATCGTTTCATTTCGTAGCGGTCGGGATAAGCCCGTATCATGTGCGGTAATTTCAAGAAACCGAACGTCCGTGAGTCAAAATCGGGTTTGGCGCGTTTCAAAAATGAGCCGGCGGATGCCAAATTTACATAACCGTCATCATCTTGATACTTTTCGAAGGCGATCTTTAGGAGATTGTGTATTTCTTCGATTTCGTCATCCTTATCGGTATCATCGACATCGGTGTCGACAAATTTGTCGTTGGCGTTAAGATTTTTGGCGTTGTCATTGGCGATGTATTGCCGATTGCTCGGTTCGTTTTTTGAATTATTATAGTCGCGACGCGAATGACGACGGCGTGATTCGGCTAAATTTTCAAGAAAGATAAATTCGTCGCAACTGTTGCGAAAAGCTTCGGGGGTTTTCTTTTCGCCGACGCCCATAACATATACGCCGGATTCGTGCAGATTTATCGCCAGCGGCGTGTAATCGCTGTCGCTTGCGACAATTACAAAAGCGTCGTATAAACGGCGGTGCAAAAGGTTCATCGTGTCAATGACAAGTGCCATGTCGGTGGCATTTTTCCCGGTGGCGTAGTCAAATTGCTGTTCGGCTTTAATGGCCAAGCGATTCAGTTCGTTTTCCCAATATTTGAGGGTTTCTTTTTTCCAGTTGCCGTAAGCACGCTTTACAACGATTCGCCCGTGTGTGGAAATTTCGCGTATAACGGCGTCAAGTTTTGACAACTGGGTGTTATCGGCGTCGATTAGTACGACGATATTATTTAGGTTTTCGATTTTTTCCTCATCTCCTAAAAAATTTTGGCAAAGAAAATGCGCCCGCATATTTTCCGGGCGCATTTTCGTATATAGCCTTAGAATAAATTTCCTTTACACAACCCGATAAACGGGGCTTGGAGCGGGCAAGCGGAATCGAACCGCCCTCCTCAGCTTGGGAAGCTGATATTCTACCGATGAACTATGCCCGCTTGTCAAAAACAA
>CAJORE010000301.1 GCA_905236595.1 uncultured Selenomonadaceae bacterium
CACCACTACGCTTCGTCGTCATTTCTTGTCTGCCGAAAAAATCCCTCGGCAATGGCACGAACTCATTTATGCAGTGTTTCCTTAAAAGATGCCGGGCAACTTCAACCGTACGATTGCAACAACGGCTGTCTCACAATACACAATCCGTGCTTATATATTTTTTGTGATATGTCAAAATCGGCCAAAAAAGGCAACCGCAAGGGATTAGCACCGTGTTACGCCGCCTACGTTTGTAGATTTGCGTATTTGCTTTGGGTTTGCGGCTGTGATTTTGATTTGCGGCTTTCCCCCTCCCCCTTTGCTTTTGTTGCTTTTTTATCGCTTTAAAACACAGCCGCACAACAAATTCAAAGCCGCAAATCACAACCGCAAAAACAAATCCACAACACGCCCATAAATTAAAGTTTCTTTATGAATACTTCATAATAAAGTATTGCAAAAAATCATTGCATATTCACGGCAACCGCACCGCCACCAAAGCATTTGCGACAACGCCGTCGTTGCGACTCGCCACGCGTCGAGCGGAAAAACTGCACCTGTTTGAGTTTATTATGCACTCCATGCGCTCTTCCTTGTCGGAACGGGAACAATGCGCCAAAAAATCCCGCAAAATTCGCAAATCCTCCACGGGGATATATCGTTCCAAAGCGGCCGGCAAAGTTGACGGCATCTCCAACCCCACGCTTTGCAAAAACACCCCGAACGCCTTATTGGCGTAAAGGCAATCAATATGTTCGCCCTTCTGCTCCACTATTGCAAAAGAAATCCGGCTCACCAAACGATATTCGCCGTCCCTGTCCCTAAGCGGCGAATCGCTTAACACGTTGACTCTCCCCAAAGCGTTGTAATACGCCGACTGCCGCACATCCTCAACGGGCAAATCCAGTTCTTTCACTTCTTTTAACGGCAAAGGTTTGCTGAACAGATAGCCCTGTATTTTTTCGCAACCTATTGCCCGCAAAAAAGAAAATTGCTCCTTTGTTTCAACGCCCTCCGCCAATGTGTGCATACCGAGCTCTTTGGCCAAATCCACTATCGTCGCCAGAATAATCCGCGTCTGCGGCTTCTTGCCGAAATCACGCAGAAAATTCATGTCTATCTTCAAAACATCAAAGTGATAATCCTTTAAGTTGTTGAGTGTCGAATAACCGCTGCCGAAATCGTCCATCCACACCTCGTAACCGTTTTCCCGGAATCGGTCTATTTGCCTTCTGAGCAACTCCGCCTCGGCATCAAGAGCGCTTTCGGTGACTTCGATGTTTAGCAATCGCGCCGGAACATCATATTTTTCCCGCAGTTTTTCAATCTCTTCAAACATATCCGCCAACTGGAAATCCAACCGCGACAAGTTTACCGACACCGACACGGGGTTTTCGCCGTTCTTTATCATATTGCCGATCAAACGGCACACTTCGTCTATGACGTACAAATCCAACAAATGAATGAGGTGGACGCTCTCTAGGACTTCGATAAATACCGCCGGGCTTAACATTCCGTAAACCGGGTCTTTCCAACGGGCAAGAGCCTCATAACCGCAAATCTGTTTGGTCAGCGTCCGCACTTCGGGTTGGTAAAAAACTTGTATGTAATGATTGTCAAGAGCCGTGTGAAAATCGCTTATGACGTGGTTTTTCAGGCGCAACCCCTGCTCCAACGACCAATCGTAATAGCGCAAATTCCTGTCGTAGGCGCGTTTTATGCTCTCGCAAGCCATGCGGGCGCGATCCATAACCAGCGCGATATTGTATATGGCGGAATCCGGCACATAAACCCCGGCTTTCAGCTCCGCATTTATGCTCCTTCGCAGTTCCTTCACGCCGTCAAGCACCATGTTTACCCGCTCGTCGAGATTTTCCTTGTAATCCATGACGGCAAAGTGGTCGTCGGTAAGACGGGCGGACAGCCGCCCCGGAAACGCCTTTCCTATGAGGTCGGCAATGCCTTTCAAAAATTCGTTGCCGTTTTGGAAACCGTATTTTTTATTGAAAGATTTGAAGTTATCCACATCAAAAAACACGAACGCCACCCTGCCGCTGTCGGCCTCTTGTTGCATAAGGGCGGCGGCTTCTTCCATAAAATGACTCAAGTTGGCAAGCCCCGTAAGGGAATCCTTCTGATGCGATTCCATTCCGACCCTCCTGTTTAGCGCGTCCGCCGTATTTGCCATAAAGCGCCTTCCTTTCTTTGCCGCAAAAACAACCAACCGATTCCTTAGGAACTGTTCATCAATAAATTTTAGTTATCGCTTGTCTAAATTTCCATGAACTTCGTTGTCGTCGCTTAGCGTAGCACCACTACGCTTCGTCGTCATTCCAAATCTTCCGAAAAAATCCCTCGGCAATGGCACGAACTCATTTATGCAGTATTTC
>CAJORE010000302.1 GCA_905236595.1 uncultured Selenomonadaceae bacterium
CACCACTACGCTTCGTCGTCATTCCTTGTCTGCCGAAAAAATCCCTCGGCAATGGCACGAACTCATTTATGCAGTATTTCCTTAGGCCGATTCTTCTCATGCTATGACATGAATGTATTTATGCACAGCCAACATTCGGTCTATTCGGCGCTTTTGCCCAAAATCCTGCCGCCGCTTCATAAACCTGAGCGGCAAGTTGCGCGTCGGTTTTTCCTGCGGCAGAAAACCATTTTATATACGGCATTTTGCGAAACCATGTCAACTGGCGCTTGGCAAAATGTCGCGTAGCTTTGGCAATTTCGTCGGCCAATTCTGCTTCGGTCAATTCTCCCGCCAAAAATGCGGCACACTCTTTGTAGCCGATAGCCTTCATCGCCTGTTGCTCACGGGATATGCCCTGTGCCAACAACCGTCGCACTTCTTCAACCAGCCCCGCCGCCAACATTTTTTTCACCCGTTCGTCAATCCGTGCGTACAATGCTTCTCGCGGCCAGTCTATTCCTACCACAAAGGCATCATATTGCAAAATACCGGTGACAGCGTATTCGCTGGTTGCTTTGGCCGGTACCCCCGATTTGGTTGCGTAAGTTCTTTCCAATGCCCGAACAATACGCCTTAAATCGGCGTTTTGTAAACGTTCGGCGACATTCCTATCCTTCGCCCGAAGTTCGTTTAGCAAAAAATCACGACCGAATTTTTCTCCTTCGGCAGTCTTGATACGGCGAAATTCATCGTCGCGCCCTTCAGCACCGAAACGATAACCCTCAAGAAGCGCTTTTATGTAAAGCCCCGTCCCCCCCGCCAAAATAGGCATAACGTTTTTTTCGGCAAGATCGGCAATGATTGTCTGCGCTTCGTCCTTAAAAGCCATGACATCAAATCTTTCCGCAGGATCAACAATGTCTATCATGCGATACGTTGCTTCTCTTTGTTCGGCTACGGTTGGTTTTGCCGTGCCTATGTCGAATCCTCGGTAAACGGCAAAAGCATCGCCGGAAATAATCTGCGCTCCGCCAAAAAAGCCATCGGCGGCAATCAATTTTGCCAAACGGGCGGCAAGGGCGGACTTTCCGGAGGCCGTAGCCCCCACCACGGCGATTAACTTTTGCGTTTGCCCCATACGCCCGCCATATTCACGCTTCGGCATCGACCAATTCCAACTGCAAATCTTCGCCGCTTTCCACAATATGAACCCGCGCCCGACTCGTACTTTCCGTCAATTTTTTGTAATCTTGAACATTTTGTTCTATGACCGGCCAAGTGTTATAATGGACGGGAATTACATGCCGCACATTTAGCATTTGCACCGCCAAAGCCGCATCTTCCATGCCCATGGTATAATTGTCGCCGATAGGTAAAATCGCCCAGTCGATATTATCCTTTTGGCCGATTAACTTCATATCCGAAAACAACGCCGTATCTCCGGCATAATAAATCACCAACCCGCCGACATAAACGACGAATCCGCAAGCAATGCCGCCGGCTATACCACTGCTGTGCTCGGCAAAAACCATGCGTACCTTGCCGAAGGGAAGCATTAACGAACCGCCGATGTTCATGCCATGAAACTTGACATTCGGTGCATCGGTTTCAAAGACATTCAAAATTTCCGGAATGGCGATTACTTCCGCATTGTTGGCCTTGGCAATATACGGAGCATCTCCCAAATGGTCGGCGTGCGCATGAGTCACGAAAACAAAATCAGCTTTTATGTCCGCCGCTTTGACTTTGGCGGCGGGATTGCCGGTGACAAACGGATCAAACAGTAATTTGTATTTGCCGTCGTCCAACAAAAAAGCCGCATGACCGTAATAAGTAAATTTCACCATCGTATTCATCGCTCCCGTCATTGTGTTATCGTAAACACACATAGAACATTTACGATAATATTTTGCGTACCGTCGTCTGCCGCACATCACGGCTAAGATAGACGACCCATAAAAAACTTTCAGAAGTTCCCCTAAAATTTTACCGCCCAATACATTGTGCAAAAATCTCTGCACCCACATCTATTCTATAAGGAGGCCGTCTTTTTGTCAAAAAAAATTTTGCCTGTTGCCGACAATGAATTATTTTTACCCCAAGTAACCGCACAATTTCCCTTCAGCTTGCCGCCGACTTTGCATTTTTTGCTTTTGGGCGGCCGAGCACCCGCCGACACATGGCTGACAGCGATGTCCGACAACAAAATTTTGTGGGCGATTGATAAAGGCATCGACCAATTTTATCGCTTAAACATGGTGCCGCAAAAATTGGTGGGCGACGCCGATTCCGGTACAGCCAAAGCATGGGACTGGGCAAACAGGAATCGCGTCATCGTATGTCGCCATCCCACCGCCAAAGATTATACCGATACGCAACTTGCGCTGTTTGCTTTGGCAGATTCCACCACCGATAAAAACTCCCAAACAGATACGTGCCGCCCGACAGCTACGCCTCACAACGCCCCCGCCTTTGCCATATTGTCGGGAGCGTTCGGCGGCCGACTCGATCATCTTTTCAGTACACTTTTTTCCGCCGCCAACGCCAACACGCGAAACTGCCTTGCGGATGAACGGGAGGTCGTCTTCTTCGTAAGAAGCGGCGAATTTATCAAACTGACTTTTCTAACCAAACCGCAAGCCTTGTCTCTTTTACCGCTAACGGCAAAATGCACGGGCATAAACTTGAACGGCACGCGCTGGGAATTAAAAACGGCAAGCCTGCACCAAGAACTGCCCTTTGCCGTCAGCAACGAAACAGTCGCGCAAACCTGCCGCATAACAATCAAGACCGGACTTCTTGCTGTGTATCTGTGCTTTCCTTAAGCAACCGCGCTTGTTTTTTAGCGCGGTTTTCTTTTTTCTTTTGCTTTCTTATAGCCTTGCTGTAACGCTCTTCTTCGCTAAAAACACATCCGCAATACGGTTGACGGTAAAGTTCCAGACTTTTGCTTATGTCGATACCTTCCTGCCAACCGACGCGAAAATCCTCATAAAAAAATTTTACGCCGAATTTAACAGCGGCTCCTTCCGCCGTGTCCTTCATCATAATGTGTTGCTGATGAATACTGTAAAACAACGTCGAAGAAAACGCATCAAAACCGTTGTCCGCCGCAAATTTTGCTGTAGCGTTTAAGCGCCACGCATAGCACATACGACAACGTGCTCCGCCTTCAAACGTAACACCGTCAACATTTTCGGCCGCCAGCGCACGATGCAAAAATTCACGCAAGCGATAATCCTCGTCAACAACAAGTTCCAAATCAACTTTGGCGGCGTATTCCTTTGCCGTCAGCAGTCGTCGTTCCCATTCCTTGTACGGATGAATATTCGGATTGAAGAACCAGCCAACCGGCTCTATTCCTTCTTGACGAAGCCTCTGCACACAATAGCAAGCGCAAGGTGCGCAACAAATATGCAACAAAAGTTTCACGCGCCAACAGTCCTCTAAAACAATGAATCTTCGTTATTTTTTTCGGCGGCATCATGCGGCAAACATACGCCCAAATGTTTACATCCGGCAGGCGTTATCACACGTCCTCGCGGTGTGCGGTTAATAAATCCCAGCTGAATTAGATACGGCTC
>CAJORE010000303.1 GCA_905236595.1 uncultured Selenomonadaceae bacterium
CAAAACCGGCGCCTGCCCCGGCGACCGCTCCCCCTGCGCCTGCTCCGGCGGCAAAACCGGCCGCCAAACCGGCGGCGGCGAAACCGGCCGCACAGGCCGCAGCCGGCGCCCCGAAGAAAGCGCACGGCAGTCAATCGGTACGCGTTGACATAGATAAGCTTGATACGTTGATGAACCTCATGGGCGAGCTTGTCATAAACAAAGTTCGCTTGGAACAAATCGGCCAGACGCATCGCATAAGCGAACTCACCGAAACTTTGGAACAAATGGATCGCGTGACCACCGATTTGCAAAACATCGTCATGAAAGTCCGCATGGTTCCCGTAAGCCAGGTGTTTAACCGTTTCCCGCGCATGGTTCGTGACGTTGCCAAAGAATTAAACAAGGAAATCAACCTAACCATCGAAGGCGAAGACACGGAACTCGACCGCACGGTTATCGACGAAATCGGCGATCCCTTGATGCACTTGCTTCGCAACTCCCTCGACCACGGCGTCGAACATCCCGATGATCGTGAAGCCAAAGGGAAGCCCCGCGTCGGTGAAGTCGGACTTATCGCCCGCCATGAAGGCAACAACGTCGTTATCATGGTTACGGACGACGGCTCCGGTATCGACGCAAGCAAGATTCGTAAGAAAGCCATTGAAAAAGGCATGATAACGCAGGACGAAGCGGAACGCTTGGACGACGCCGACGCCGTTCGGCTTATCTTCCTGCCCGGTTTCTCAACCGCCGAACAAATTACCGATATTTCCGGACGCGGCGTCGGCATGGACGTCGTGCGTAGCAAAATCGAAGCATTGTCCGGTCATGTGGACGTTGAAACGCACATTAACGAAGGCAGTATTTTCAAGATTAAGTTGCCGCTCACATTGGCGATCATTCAAGCCATGCTCGTTAAAGTGCAAAAGGAAATGTACGCCATACCCTTGGCTTCGATTGACAGCACCATAAATATCCAACCCGAAGACATAAAGACTGTTCAAAATAAAGAAGTCATTGTCCTGCGCGGCGAGATTATTCCGATAATTCGTATGGAGAACATGCTTCAAGTGCCGCATGTGCAAGACTCCGACGAGCTTTTCGTGGTTGTCGTACACGCCGGCGAATTGAAAGCCGGCATAGTCGTCGATAATTTAATCGGCCAGCAGGAAATCGTTATAAAAACGCTTGGCAACCTCTTTATGGGCTTAAAGATGTTCTCCGGCGCAACGGTTTTGGGCGACGGTCGTGTAGCTCTTATTATCGACGTGGCAACCATGATGCAATAAGTGGGCGAGGAGGCAAAAAAGATGGCAAACGAAGAAGCAAATGCAATGGAAGAGGGCATCCAAGTTGTTGCCTTCAAATTGCGCGACGAAGAATACGGTCTTAGCATATTAAACGTTCAAGAGATAAGGAATTTGACGGATATAACCCGCGTGCCGTTCTCGGCGGATTTCATAAAGGGCGTCATCAACCTGCGCGGCAGCGTCCTCCCCGTTATCGACTTAAAGCAACGGTTGGGGTTAGAGCAAATGCCCTACACGGAAAAAACGCGTATCGTCACGGTGACGGTTGACGATTGGCACGTCGGTATGCTGGTCGATGCGGTGACGGAGGTCATAACCATCGAAGACAAACCCGTTGATCCGAAAAAGAGCATCAACGTCAAAGAACAGGGTAAGTTTATAAGCGGCATCGGCAACATGGACGGGCGGCTTATCATAATGCTCGATCTTCATGAGATCATCGGCATCCCCAAAGAAGCAAAGTAAAGTGAACGAGGTGTCATGATATGCTCGATGAATTTGATTTGTCTGCCAATCAACTTGACGCTTTGCGGGAAATAGGCAATGTCGGAGCGGGGAATTCTGCTACCGCCCTTTCGCAAATTATAAACAAGCGCATTGACATGAACGTACCCAAAGTCGCCTTGGTGCCATTAGATGCCGTACCCGACTTGGTCGGCGGCCCCGACACCATTGTGGTGGGTGTGTTCCTTCGGGTTTACGGCAAAGCCCCCAGCAACATTTTGTTCCTTTTGCCGCAAAAGAGCGCCTTTTATCTTGTCGATACGCTGATGGGCAAGAAACACGGCGATACACAGCGCCTTGATTTTATGGACGAGTCGGCGCTCATGGAAATCGGTAATATTTTGGCGGGAGCATATTTGAACGCCTTCTTTACCTTCACGCAAATATCCATGCTTCCATCCATTCCCGCTTTGGCTATGGATATGGCCGGTGCCATATTGAACGTCGTTCTTGTTCAGTTGGGGCAAATGGGTGACAAAGCTTTGGTAATAGAAACAGAATTTTTGTCCGACGATGACGGCATAAGCGGTCATTTCTTCTTGGTGCCCGATCCCGGGTCCCTGCGAACGATTATTACAGCGGTAGGAGTTGAGTGATATGCCGGATCTTATTAGGGTCGGTATGGCCGATTACAAAGTCGGCAAAAGCCCTGCCACTTTGATAAGCTATGGGCTTGGCTCCTGCATCGGTGTATCGCTTTACGACCCGCAGACAAAAATAGGCGGCCTGTTGCACATAATGTTGCCGGACAGCACACAGGCACGCGCCAGCGACAACCCCGCCAAATTCGCCGACACGGGATTGCCTTTGATGCTTGACGACGTAGTGAAAGCCGGCGCCGCCCGCAGCAGACTTGTGGCAAAAATTGCCGGCGGAGCACAGATGTTCGCCTTCTCAAATACCACCGACGTCATGCGTGTGGGTGCCCGCAATGCCGAGGCCATAAAAAAGTTGCTGAAAAGCTTTAACATAAAAATAATCGGCGAAGATACCGGCGGAACTTACGGTCGTACCGTTTCAATCGATCTTGTTACCGGTGCTTACAAAGTAAAAACCATTGACCGTGGCGAGAAAGAGATTTAAGGAAATACTGCATAAATGAGTTCGTGCCATTGCCGAGGGATTTTTTCGGCAGACAAGGAATGACGACGAAGCGTAGTGGTG
>CAJORE010000304.1 GCA_905236595.1 uncultured Selenomonadaceae bacterium
CACCACTACGCTTCGTCGTCATTCCTTGTCTGCCGAAAAAATCCCTCGGCAATGGCACGAACTCATTTATGCAGCGTTTCCTTAGGAAATCCTTGCCGAATAAAAATCCGCCCCGGACGCGGGCGGATTTTATCGAAAGGCGCTTAAGATCCCTCGGGAACAGCTCAAACACGGGAAAATTAAAATTTGATATTGGACTTAAACGCAAAAGAATCGCTGGCCGGTATGTCAATTTCCTTTTGCGTCTGGGGATTGTGTCCTTTGCGAGCATTTCTGTGGGTCGTCTTAAAAGTGCCAAAACCGATGAGGCGGACTTCGTCGCCGCCGCGTACCGTCTCGACAATGGTCGGCAAAAGGGCGTTGATTACGGCGGTAACGTCTTTTTTGGTTACATCGGGAACTTCGGCGGCCACTTTGTCAATAAGGGCGCTTTTGCTGATAATCTCCTTCTCTTTTTTGGGGGGCTGTTTGGTTTTTTTTGCTGCTGCCATTGCACATTCTCCTCTCGAGTGGTTCACTCGCAATTCTTCGGCGTAGCAATTCGCCATATAGCCGACTTATTCCTGCCGTGCGGAAAAATTTTCGCTGACCTTTCGATAATTTTCTTCTATCCACATACACCATGCCTCTATGCCGTCATCTTTTTCGACTGCCGTACAGCTTGCACCGAAAATGTTTATGCCGGGATTCAGCACGGCAATATCATGTTCGGCGGCGGCGCGATCAAAATTAACGTACGGCAAAAGATCGGTTTTGTTTATGACAGCCGCCGCCGCTTCCTTAAACATCAACGGATATTTCATCGGCTTATCCTCGCCCTCGGTCACGGAAAGAACCACCGCCTTGGCAGTTTCGCCCAAATTAAACTCGGCGGGACAAACCAAGTTGCCGACATTTTCGATGATTATCACGTCAAGATTATCCGTATCCATTTTGCCCAAGGCTTTCCGTATCATGGCCGCATTAAGGTGACAGCCGCCCGCCGTGTTGATTTGCACCACCGGAGCGCCGTGTTTTTCGATTCGCGCCGCGTCCTTGGCAGTAAAAAGATCCCCCTCAATGACGCCGATCCGCAGTTTGTCGGCAAGCAGTTCGAGTGTTCGCTCCAAAAGCGTCGTCTTGCCGGATCCGGGCGAGCCCATGATATTGAGGACGAAAATTTTTTTGGCGGCAAAAAAGGCGGCGTTCTCACTCGCCACCGTATCATTTTCGCCCAATATGTCCTTCATGACTTCGATTTCCATCTAATCCGCCTCCACATAAGCCACCTGCATTTCCCGGCCGGAAATTATTTTCAGCACACCGCCACATTCCGGACAAAAAAAATTATACTCCGACAAATGTGTTTGTCTGCCGCACCGATCGCAACGGGCAACAAGAGGTTTGCGCTCAATGACAAGCTGCGCCCCGTCGGCCAAGGTGCCTTTGGCCAGGAAACGAAAGGCAAATTCAAGGGCTTCGGTCTCAACGCCGCTCATTTGGCCGATGATAAGCCCGACTTCGGTAATGCGCGCCGCGTTGTTGTTTGCGGCGGCATCGGTTGCGATACGCAAAATGCCCTCGGCAAGTGCCGTTTCGTGCATTTGGTGCTTCCTTTCTGTCGTCGGCAATTTGCGCAACGACGAAAATATTGTATAATGGCTCTTGCACGTTCGTTCGCCGATTTTCCGCAAACCCGCGACAAGTGCCAAGCTCATTGTATCACGGAGGAAATTCTTTCGCAAATGTATCTTAAGAATTATCGCACGTCGATTTTACTGGCGGCGGCATTTTCTTTTTTGTTATCGGCATTCTGGTTTTTTCAGTCCGTGGCGTTTATCATTTTCCTGTCCTTGCTGTTGCAACTGTTATTGGAACCATTCGTCACCTACGCCGTAAAGCACCGAATATCGCGAACATTGGCCGCCGCATTGGCCGTTATGACCTTTGCCGCGTTTACCCTCGTAAGCCTGACCGTTATAAGCGGGACACTTATTCCGACGTTCACCGCATTTGCGGAGGATTTCCCGCGATTGGTCGGCAAATTGCAACAACTGCCTTTTCTGCCCGGCGACTCCCCTCTTTTGACGCAGGAGTTTTCGGATCTGTGGAATGAAATTGTCACCTACGGCGTCACGGCGGTGCGTTCGTCGTTGTCCATCATCGTCGGCGTATTCAACAAATTCATTGATGTGGTGGTCATTTTATTCGTCACCTTCTATCTGTTAAAGGACGGCGAAGAAATTGCCGCTTGGTTGGCCAAGCTTTTTCCGTCGGACGATTACGACCGGGTGCGCCAACTCTTCGATCGAATTTTGGCATCGCTGTCCGTGTATGTACGCAGCCAGCTCATCATCTGCACGATAACCGGCTCGGTGGTGTTCATCTACTTCACGTTACGGGATTTGCCGTATGCATCGGTGTTTGCCGTCGTCTCCGGCATCGCCGAATTTATCCCCGTCTTGGGGCCGACGGTGGCCTCGGCCTTCGGAACAATGCTCACCGCCACGCGCTCACCCTTCATCGCCCTGCAAACATTGGGCTTTTACCTCGTCTTGACACAAATAAACCACAACATAGTTTACCCGACCCTCATCGGCAAAAATTTGCATCTGCACCCCGTCGCCGTCATTTTGGGCATCGTCTTCGGCGGCGAAGTGCTTGGCGCGGCGGGAATGTTCCTGGCTGTCCCCATCATCGCCGTCGTCAAAATCGTCGTTGAGGACATAAACAAAAACCGAATAAACCTGTTGCGTAAAAAAGCGGAGTCACGTTGGCTGTATATGCGGAGGAACTGATATGCTACAAAAGGAAAGACGTCTGCAAATAGTATCAATGCTTCAAGCAAACGGCGTCGTTCGCTTGAAGGATTTGCGCGAACAGTTTGCCGTGTCCGATGACAGCATCCGCAAAGATCTTGACGTTTTGGAAGAACAGGGATTGCTGGAGCGGACATACGGCGGCGCCGTCGCCAAAAAAGATGCGCTGTGTATGCTAAGCGCCACGCTGAAGAAAGGCAAGGACGTTTCGGCGAAACGACAGCTTGCCTTGGCGGCGGCAAATATCATCGGGGCGCAGGACATGGTATTTTTGGACGTATCAACCTCCAATTTGGCCATCGCCGAACTGTTGGCCAAAAGCGATCGCGAACTCACCGTCGCCACGAACATGATTGACATTTTGGCGGTTCTCGCCAAAAATCCCCGCCTGCGGGTAATCTTTGCCGGCGGCGTTTTGAACAAACGTCGCGACGGCTTTTGGGGGCCTATGACCGCCGATTTTATCGCCAAATTAAAACCGGATATTGCCTTTGTGGGCGCGGTAAGCGTATCGGTCGCCAAAAACAGCGTCGCAACCTACGACGTGGAGGACGGTTTGTCCAAGGCGGCCATTATAAAGTTGGCCAAGCGTGCCTACGTCGTCGCGACAACGGAAAAATTAAACGGCAGCGAAGGCAATTACAATTATGCCGCGCTGACCGATTTTACGGGAATTGTAACCGATGCCGCACCCTCCGCCGCATTTGATCGGGCGGCGCGGCAAATGGGCGTCTCCCTACTGTTCCCGCAAGTCGAAGGTGCTGATAACGAATCGTGACAAACCGAAAATTTTCCGCTCCGTACCGCCCGACGACCAAATACGCCGCCCAAGCCGCCCGCCGATTCATCGCGGCGACGGATGTGTTTTGCAAAACAGCCTTGTTTTATTGGCTCTTATTGGCCGTGTTGCGCCTTTTGTTTGTCGTAAGCCTGCGGGAATACCTGACGACTTTGGAGCCTCACCAATTTACAGCGGCCTTTGTTACGGGCGGGCGGCTGTCTTGGCAAACGGCTTGCTATTGCGCGGCAGTCGGTTTTGCGCCGCTTTTTTTGTCCTTTTATAACACTTCGGCGGCCAAAATCGCCGCGGCGGTAAACGGCGCCGTCATATTTTGCCTGCTGACGCTCTTTGCCGCGAGCATACCCTACTACGAAGCATTTAACGGCGGATTCAACCAAATGATTTTCGTCGGCGCCAACGAAGATTCGTGGGCGTTATTGGTGACTTGCGCCAAGGATTACGGACTTGTTTGGCGGTTGACGCTTACGACGGCGGCCACGATTCTTTCGTGGCGGTTGCTCCGAAAATTCATCACCCGTAATTTTGCATTCTTCACCGCGACGAGCCAAAAATTGCACCATTGGACGGCACCGATAAACAATTCCCTTCGCCGAATTATTTTGCCCGGCGCATTTTTTTTGCGTGCCGCCCTGTTATACGGCGCGGTAACCCTCGCGCAATACGGCGGAGCGTGGGGCTGGGAAACGGAAATCACTTGGGAAAATGCCGGCGTGACAAAGGACGCTCTCTTAAACGAATCCGTTACCGACGGCGCTCAGGCTCTTTACCGCGCCGCCGAACTCAACCGCCGTTACCTTGCGGGGACGGGTCTAAACTATACCGCCGACGATGTCCGTCTGTCAGCGGCGGCACTGTCGGGCAAAGCGCCCGTCTACGACAATTTGCGTCAATATCTGACAAAATACGTTGCCGCCAATGACAATTATGTCGGCAAACCGCAACACATTTTTTTGATTTTGGCGGAAAGTTACGCCAACTGGCCGTTATTGCCAAAATATGAACAACTGCACATTGCCGACGGCGTAAAACAAATTATTGCCGCCGACAACACCGCCTATTGTCCGCTGGTTTTGCCCAACGGCATAAGCACCGTATCGGCGGTGACGGGCATCGTGACCGGCCTGGCCGACGCCAACCTATACCTTACAAGCAATCCGCAAAAATTTACGGCGCCCTTTGCCACGGCGGCGGCGCCGCTCATGGCCGAATTGGGCTTTCATACAAACTTCTGGTACGCCGGCCCCGCTTCATGGGAAAACATCAAGGATTTTGTTTTGGCGGAGGGCTTTGATGATTTTTACGGGCGCGGTGATATGGGCGACGGCGAAGGAAGCGTGTGGGGAATCAACGACGAATATCTTTTCCGCAAAATTCTGCGCCATACGACGGAAAATCCCGCACCAAGCTTTAACGTCATTTTGACCGCCGCCAATCATTCACCCTACGAAGTCGATTTGAAAACCCGGGGGTTCCCCGCCGAGAAAGTTCGGGCGGCGTTACCCGCCTCCCGCCGAAACGACGAAACTCTGCTGAGGCAACTGGGGCATTTTTGGTATGCGGATCGGCAAATCCAAACATTTGTGACGAGTATGCGCGAACAATACCCCGACAGCCTATTTGTCATCGTCGGCGATCACGCCAATCGTTACCATGTGAGCAAAACACCCGATCTTTACGAACAGTATTGCGTCCCCTGCATCATTACGGGCGGCCTTGGCGTAACACGCGACTTGCTCCCCGCCGACGCCGTCGGCAGCCATATCGACATCATGCCGACCATAACGGAATTAGTCGCACCGCCGGGTTTTGCCTATATATCCTTGGGCGAATCTCTCGTAACCAACAAACGGGCGGTGAACTATTTGCTCTGCGCCGAAAAAAATGCCATAAGTTCGGCCGCCGACCTGCAAGCAGCGCAAAATCTTGACGGCGAACCGGCCGCAATAAAAAACGCGGCGGCAATGCGTGATTACATTGCCGCCGTGCGCGGAATATCTTTTTATTTGGCGCGTTACGGCGAAAATCTCAGTTCACGTTAATGCGCTTGACGGCCTCCGAAAGCGGCGGAATAACCTGCTTTTTGCGGCTCATGACCCCCGGCAAATAAACGTGCGTGCCGCCGGCGTCTTTTTTGAACGCCTCGCCGATAAGCGTGCGCGGCGAACCGACAAAGAGCAAATTGGTCGCTTCTTCGATGATGTTGGTAACCATAAGGAGGCTCATGTCAAAGCCTTCTTTTTTGCACACTTCGCTCATGGCCGCGATAAGTTTGTCCTCGATTTCCATGACTTCCTTGAAGTCCATGACGGAAATTTGACTTACGACGATGCGATAATCACCGATGGAAAATTCTTTCATGTCGGTTTTGACTATTTCGGGCGGTGTCTTGCTTCCCAAACCGGCACCGGCTTTTAACATGCTAAGACCGTATTCGGTAAGATCGACACCGGCAATATCGGCCAGCCGCTCGGCTGTCTCCTTGTCCTTTTGCGTGCAAGTCGGCGACTTAAAAAGAACCGTGTCGGAAACAATCGCCGACAAAAGGACACCGGCAATGCTGGGCGGTATGTCAATATCGCGGTTCCAATGCATATTGGCGACGATGGTTGCGGTACAGCCGACGGGTTCCTGACGAATGAAGATGGGATCGCCCGTTTGCAAGCCGCCCAAACGATGATGATCGATTATCTCCATAATCTTGGCTTCTTCGATGCCTTCAACCGCCTGACCGCGTTCGTTGTGATCCACCAAAATAATTTTTTCGCGGTTGGGACTGATGAGGTTGTCCTTGCTGATAAGTCCGACCAACTGCCCGTTTTCGATGACCGGGTAATTACGGTAGTTTGTCTCGTCCATGGCGCCCTTGATGTCGGACAAAAGATCCATGGGCTTAAAGCACACGGGATTTTCGTGCATGATGCGCCGCACGGGGACGCATTGATTGATAAGCCGCCCGCAGGTGTAAGTGTCGTAGGGCGACGACAAAACGAACACGCCGCGCTCTTGCGCCTCGTCTATTATTTCATGGGGGACTTGTCCGTTGCCCGTAACGATAAGACAATCAATTCCCTGATCAAGGCAAACCTGCAACGTTTCCTTTTGCCGATCGCCGATAAGCACGATGTCATGCTTTTCCACAACCTCTTGAATAGTCTCGACGCTGCCCGCTCCGATGCGCACGTTGCCTTTTATCGTCTCGCCTTCGTCGCCGGACACCAAAACTTTGCTGTCCGTGGCATGGATAATATCCCGAAAACGAACGCGCATATCGGTGAGGTTTTGCATACCGAGTTCGCCGAAATAGCGTTTGGCAAGATCGCTGACGGTGACGATGCCGACGAGAACGCCTTTGCTGTCCGTAACGGGGACGGACTTCAGGTCGTTTTCGCGCATGATTTCACCCAAACGTCTAAGCGTGTCATGCTGGCGCACAACTATGCGACAATCCAAAACCACGTCCTTCACGCGGGGATAAAGATCCGTTATCAAAAGCGGCTGATCGACGCGAAAATGCTCCAAGGCAAATTTCGTTTCGGCATTGACTTGCCCGGCGCGGGCGGGGACGGCATTAACCCCCAAAGCTTGCTTTAAGTGCGCGTAGCCGATGGCCGAACATACCGAATCGGTATCGGGATTACGGTGTCCGATGACGTAGACGGGTTTGGGCAGTTTCGTTCCTTGCGTTTTCATGGAAAATCCTCCTGCCG